>JACCTF010001077.1 GCA_013812565.1 Pyrinomonadaceae bacterium
CACTCCGTAAAGTAAACTCGCCATCACGCGCGTCAATGCCAAGGATGCGAGCAAGCCAATCCCGATGCCGAGCAATGCCAGCATCATGCCTTCGCCAATTACGAGTTTGAACACGTCGCCTTTTTGCGCTCCTAAAGCCATACGGATGCCGATCTCGTGTGTCCGACCGCTGACGAGATAAGCCATCACGCCATACAACCCGATGGCAGCCAGCAGCAGCGTCAAAACGCCGAACGCGCTCGACAACCATGCGAACAGCTTTGCCGGAGCGAGCGGCAGACGCATGTGCTCCTCCATTGTCTTAACGTTCGTCAACGGAAGGCTGGAGTCAAGTGCTTTAACTTCGGCGCGCACCTGGTTGATTGCTGAGCCTGGGTCGGCAGTCGTGCGTACATGCAAAGTCATCGCCGAACGGTAGCGCTGCGCCAGCGGAAGATAGCTATAGAAGATTGGCCTCTCGGCTAATTGTTGATACTTGATGTCACGCGCGACGCCAACGACCTCAAGGTAGTCGCCTTTGGAATTCATGCGTATGCGTTTACCGATGGCGTTGCCGTCAGGCGTGATGCGGCGTGCCAAAGTTTCGTTGACGATGATAACTTCCGGACTCGTTGCCGTATCTTGATTATTGAAATCACGTCCAGCGAGGAGTGGGATGCCCATCGCTTTGAAATAGTCCAGACCCACGGTGTTGTGCGAGAGCAACGAATCCATATCAAATCGGGCAGCTTCGACGGCTTCGCCTTCGATGTATAAAGGCGACACGCTTCTTGAACCTCCGAGCGGCACAAACTCCGCTAGAGTTGCCGCGCGTACTCCGGGCAGTGCACGCACACGTTCTAGCAATTGTTCCTGAAAAACTCTGCCGCGCCCTGTGTCGTAGCGTGCGAGTCCGAGGTCGTAGGTCATTACGAAGCCGTTCTCTATTTGGAAGCCGGGTTCGGCGTGCTGCGTATTCTGTAAATTTCGTATGAAGAGACCGGCGGCGACGAGTAGCAACAGCGAGACGGCGACCTGCGCGACGACGAGCAGGTTGCGCAAGCTCAAACGACGGCGCGAGAAACCGACGACTTCATCCTTAAGCGCGGACACGAGATTCGGTTTCGAGGCTTGCAGGGCGGGCACGAGTCCGAAGACGACGCCGGTTAGTATGGACAGCAGCAACGTGTATGCGAAGACGCGCCCATCGGGACTCGTATCGAGCGTCGCACGTATTCCGGTTGACTCTTGCGGCAACAGACTCTGCAACAAATCGGCGCTCCACAACGCGACCAGCAGACCGGCCGCGCCGCCCGCAAGCGCGAGCAGCAAACTCTCCGTCAAGAGTTGCCGCACGACGCGCCAGCGACTCGCGCCGAGAGCGAGACGAACGGCGATCTCTTTGCGGCGCGCGGCGGCACGTGCGAGCAGCATGTTGGCAACATTGGCGCACGCGACGAGCAGCACGAGCGTCACGACCGTCATCAGCAAGCCGACGACGAAAGCAATCGTCGTGCGTTCCTCCGGCGGAGGCATTAAGCCACGTGCAGCAACCACCGTCGCATCCCTGCCCACCAACCCTTCAGGTTCCGAAAAGCGCTCGCGGCGCGCTTGATGGAGTCGGCTCGCAATCGTGCTGATCGCGGCTTGCGCCCCAGTGAGCGTCACGTCGGGTTTGAGTCGCCCCATAACTTCGAGCCAGCCGTCATCCGGCGAGGTGAGCGAAACGGAGCCGGGCTGCACAAGCGGCTCGCTCATCATCGGAACCCAGAGGTCGGGCGGCGCGACGATGCTTGCGCCCGCGAAGTTCTCCGCCGTGATGCCGATGATGGTGAAAGATTGATTGCTGAGGAGAATGATTTTACCGATCACGTCCGTGTCGGAGTTGAAGCGTCGCTTCCACAAACGGTCGCTGATGACGGCGACCGGGTGCGTTCCGGCCGTGCGGTCTTCTTCCGGCAGGAAGCCGCGCCCCTGCGCGGGTGGCGTGGCGAGCACGTCGAAGTAGTTACCGGTGACGATCTCGCCCCAGATGCGTTCCGTCTCCTCGCCACTCGTCAAGCTCATCGGTCGCTGCGCGTAAGCCGCAAGACCCGCGAAGACTTC
>JACCTF010001081.1 GCA_013812565.1 Pyrinomonadaceae bacterium
AACCAGAATTGCTTTGACACTTGGTGCTGCACTGGCAGCGATCGCAGCCATCATCTTGGCCGCACGATTCGTTGTGCCTTATCTGCTCTACCACATCGTTAAATTGCGCAGCCCCGAAGTCTTCATCATTTTCGTTGTGCTGATGAGCCTCGGTACAGCCTGGCTGACCTCACAGTTTGGTTTGTCACTGGCGCTCGGTGCATTCATCGCCGGCATGGTGCTTTCCGAGTCCGAATACAGCCATCAGATCGTCGCCGACATCTTGCCGTTCCGCGATGTTTTTAACAGCGTCTTCTTCATCTCCATTGGCATGTTGCTGTCGCTCTCCGCGCTCGCCGCTGACTTTCTGACGGTGCTCGCCTGGGTTAGTGCGTTAATCACCGGGAAAGCCATCCTGGTGCTCGCAGTAGTAAGGCTTCTCGGTTACTCGTTGCGTGTGGCTGCGGTGACGGGTCTAGGGCTCGCGCAGATCGGTGAGTTCTCTTTTATCCTTGCCAAAGCGGGGCTTGCACAGGGACTGCTCTCGGATATTGACTACCAGAGATTCCTCGCCGCTTCAATTCTTTCAATGATCGCCACGCCATTCCTGATCAAAGCCGCTCCACGTATCGGGTACGCGCTGCAATCCGTCTGGTCGCCAGGCTCACTGCTTGAACCGACTGTGACCGGCTTCAATCCGGAGGAGCCGGACCTAAGAGGCCACGTCATCATTGTCGGTTACGGGCTCAATGGCCGTAATCTCGCCAGAGTGCTCCGCCGGGTGAAGATCACATACCTGGTTCTGGAGCTAAATGCCGAGACTGTCCGTGAAGCGAACACGCAGGGCGAGCGAATAATCTACGGTGACGCGACACGCAAGGAGGTGCTACATCACGCCGGGCTGGAACACGCGCGCATCCTGGTGCTAGCGATTTCCGATCCGGTCGCGACGCGGCGGACTGTTTGGCTGGCGCGGGAAATGAATCCGGACATCCACATCATCGTGCGCACCCGTTATATGGCAGAGGTGCCGGATCTGCGCCAACTTGGAGCCAATGAGGTAATCCCTGAAGAATATGAGACCAGCATTGAAATCTTCTCACGGGTGCTGCGCGAGTACGGGATCGCACGCCATGAAATACAGCACCAAGTCGAGAGTATCAGGCGTGAAGGCTACCAAATGCTGCGCACACCATTGTTGCCGCCGGTTGAAATGAGCGGGATAGTTGAAGCGCTCAGTGCAGCTTCGACTGAGACGCTTTTGGTCGATGCGGGTGCAACCGCGGTAGGCAAAACGATCGGAGAGTTGAAGTTGAGGAGAAAGACAGGGGCGACGGTGATCGCGGTGGCTCGCGACGGCCATACTGAAGTCAATCCGGGTTCTGAGTTCACCTTACGAGCCGGAGACATCTTGGTGTTACTCGGCAGCCCTGAGCAGATCGATGTGGCAGTGGAACATCTCAATGCCGCTGGTGAGGAGACACGGATAAATTGAAATACTGCACTTACCAGTGCTTAGTCAGTGCCCATCATGCCTGGACTGGCTCACCTCGACCAGTCTTGCGCCCCTTACCGCGGCTCTCATCCAGACACGCTGCTGCGCGCCAGATGCACAAGACTCACTTTCTTCTGCCGTGCAGCGACACGCATCGCAGTGAGTCGATCTTATGCCGCTCGCCAATAACGATGATGCCATTCGACCTGCGCAATCGAGATGACCCGTGCACTTCATCTTACGGCTCACTACGCACGTTCAAGAACGATTGCGTTACTGGCTCGAAGAGCATCTCGACAGTATCAGGAAGCAGGAGTGACAACCTTTCTGCAACAGAGGTATTAAAGCAGAAGTCAGAGTATGGAGGCTGCCACCGCTTTATTCCTCTCTCCTTGACTTATATGTTTTTACTTCATCCTTCATCCTTTCGCTACTTTCGTCGTATCTTATGCCGCATGAATAGACCTATGCCACTCGATTCGGACGTGCAAGTCATTGATGTTGATCCGCCGCGGCGGCGACGGTGGCGGCTCTGGATAATCGGCGCGATTCTGGTGATGCTCTTTACACTGTCGCGCGCCGTGCATACCTACGTTGAAGCTTTGTGGTTCGACTCGCTCGGATACGCTTCTGTGTACTGGTATGGCTTGCAACTTCAGCTTGCGCTCTTTGTGATCTTCGCGCTCGCCACGGCCAGCATTTTACGCCTGGTGTTCTGGCTGCTTGAACGCAGCTTTGGAGCATCGGCGCTCGCCAATCGCGTTATCAGGCTTAACGATCAAGCTGTCTCCGTTTCACTGGCCCGCTTCGCAAAGTTGCTGGCATGGATTATCGCCCTCTTCTTTGGGATGAGTTATGGTTTGGCGATGAGCGGGAGTTGGCAACAATTTGCGATTTTCCTTCACCGCAGCCCGGCGGGTGAAGTTGATCCGATCTTCGGGCGGCCACTCGATTTCTACTT
>JACCTF010001098.1 GCA_013812565.1 Pyrinomonadaceae bacterium
ATCCATTTCCCATCGGGTGAGATGACAGGAAAATTGGCGCGCTCGTGTGTTAGTTGCAAGGGCGGCTCTTCCGTCTCAAGCGACATCTTCCAGAGCGTCAGCCTGCCAGAGGCATCAGACGAGTAAACGAGCCATTTTCCGTCGGGCGACATTGATGGGAAGAATTCGCCCCGCCCGTTCGTTAATTGCTTAAGGTCGCCTCCATCCGTATTCATTCTCCAAACATTTACGTAACCTGCCGTCGAGACAAATAGAACGTGGCGTCCGTCCGTCGTGACGGATGCGTGCATAGGATTGAAAACATGTGCGACGTCGGTCAACTGTTTTTGCTCGCTGCCATCAGGCTTCATACTCCATATTTGCGCTCTGCCACTTGCTCTGGAGCGATAAATAATTTTTCCATCGGGCGTCCAAGCAATACCCCCCCTGCCGTCGTAGCGATCAACTCCAAAAGTGATCTGTTTCGCATCGCTCGCTTCGGCAGCGGATTCATTGCGGGTCATTCTTGAGAAAATATCGTCTCCATTGAGCGACATCAGCCAGATATTGATGTTTGATTCGACACGCACGCCAACCATCGCGCTTCCGTCTGCCGTCATACTTAAATCGCTATAATCGCTAAAGTCGTGGGTAATCCTGCGCGCCGTGCCGTCAGGATAAGAGACGTGCCAGAGTTGGAAAAGCCAATCTGTCTCCCTGTCTGACGCAGGCATGACAAAGCCGCTCCCGTCGGCAAACCAGTTGATGCGCCCGGTAATCTCTAGCCACTTTCGGGCAGAAACCGGCTTTTCCGCTCCCGTATCAACTTGCACTTCCACCACGTTCTCGTAAAAGCTACCGCCCGCATGATTACCGGCAGCACAGATAATCTTCGAGCCGTCGGGCGACCACGCCGGGCTGCTAAAAACATAAAGGTCAGGCGACTGGCGCACGGCGAGCTTTTGCTCTTCGGTGCCGTCGGCGTTTGCCAACATCAAGGCATACTCCCCTTTACTTGAGCCGCGCACAAAGGCCAGTCTTTGACCATCAGGTGAAAATGAGACAGGGCCGTCCACATCGGAGAGTAATTTTGTCGCTTGGCCTCCGAGCGCAGGCACACGATAAAGCGTGCCGGTGGTAATGTCCTTCGGCTTGATGACATAGTAAACGTAGTTGCCATCATTTGAGAAAGTCGCTCCGACGTAACGGACTTCGGCGGGTTCAACGATCTGCAAACTGTTAAAGACTGCCACTTGTCTCAGCCAGAGGCTTTGCCGTCCCGCGTCCTTCATTGCGTAAGCGACGTATTTGCCATCGGGCGAAATCGCCGCAAGGCTAGCATTGCCCGTATTGGTGAGGCGCGAAACTTGCGTCCGCTGAAAAGCTGAATCCTGCTTGGCGACGTGATTTTGCAGCGCGAGCCGGTAAAAGATTAGCCCTGCGCCGCTAGTGATTAAAACCAACGCTGCCAGCCACATCAATCGTCGCACCGGACGGCGGTCAAGCGCACCGCGCGGTTTTGCTTGCGGCACAGCGACGGGCGGCGCGTTCTCATCTGCCGCGCCAATCTCCCCAGTACTCGTCATTGACATGTGTGCCGTGTTGAGCGCTACGTGCTCATAACTCTTCGTCGCCGTTTCGCCACCGCCCGCGTCCAGCCTGCGAAACTGCTTCAGCCGGGACTCGACTTCCAGTTCCTCCTTCAGGCTCTTCAGATCGAGCGCCAAGCCGCCAGCCGTCTGGTAGCGCTCTTCTTTATCCTTCCGCAGCGCCTTCGTGATGATCCGCTCTAGCTCCGCTGGCACTTCCGCGTAGCGGGATAGTGGAGGCGGCTCACTTTCGAGAATCGAGACGGTCACGTGGCTGGGCGTCTCGCCCTCGAACGGAGCGTGCCCCGACACCATCTCGTAGAGGACGACGCCCAGACTCCAGATGTCTGTCCGCGCGTCCACCTCAGTGCCGCGGGCCTGCTCAGGCGACATATAGCCGACGGTGCCCATGACCATGCCCGGGTTCGTCTTGACCATTGAT
>JACCTF010000027.1 GCA_013812565.1 Pyrinomonadaceae bacterium
GGTTAGACACATGAGCACGTAGGGTTTGATGTTAGCGGAGGTAGTGTGAAAAGTAGAAATGGAATTATCAGCGGGAACGAAAATAGTTCTTTGGGATCCTTGAAGGTCCATTATCGGAAATTCCCCAAGTGGCTACCAACAATAGTTTTTAATCTGCGGAAGGTCGAAATTAGTAGGAGTAAAACGCCGCGTGGAGCATCTTTGAGGAACCGATTTTGAAAGATAGTCGGGAGGTAAACAGTGTCATCAGCAGTCACAGCCTGGAACAATCCAGGCGAGTAGTATTTGGCCCGCAGTTTGGTGAAAGGTGTGCTAATACAGTGAAACGTTTGCTAATCCGAGGCCGTTTGCGGTCAGTTCAGTGAAATGCCGGCGGGCACAGGCCACTCCTTTGATCACACTTAACTATTGAAGAGGCAAGCCTTATCGACAGCCTTCTGTAGCCGATTGCCCTCCTCTATTCACTAAAATCTCTGGAGACGTACATAAATATAACTTTTGATTAGCGCAGATTTGTATTGACTTCTATAGATACCTTCAATACTCTCCAACACAACGGAAGATACTTATGATAAGCGATAAGCCCAAAGACCTGATCACACTTACAGATGCCCGTAAAATCCTTGGCGTGAGCCAAGCGAAGATGGCGGCAATTATCCGTAACCGAACCTTAACCCACTATCAGGACGCCTTAGATGCACGCGTGAAACTGGTTAGCCGTGCTGACGTACTTAGCCTCATCTCGCGGGAGAAAGCAGCGTGAGAACGATTGCAATTGCTAACCAAAAAGGCGGCGTCGGCAAAACTACAACAGCAGTGAATCTCTCTGCTGGACTAGCCATTAGAGGCTATAAGACGCTTCTAGTAGACCTAGACAGCCAATGCAATACGACGTTCACCTACCTTGACCCAAGCCTCATTAAAACAACACTGGCTGACGTGCTTGTAGGTCACCATGAGCGTCCGCCACTGCTTGATGCCATCTATGAAACGCACATCGAAAACCTTGACATCGCTCCCTCCCACATAAGAATCGCGCTACTAGAACGTACTGTGCAGATTGAGGAGCAATATCGCCTTAAGGATTCGCTAGAGTCCCTCGCAGGTTACGAGTTTGCGATTATTGACTGCCCACCAAGCTTAGGTATGACCTTAACGCAAGCGCTTCTCGCTAGTTCCAGCGTGGTTGTGCCGATTGCCGCACAATACTATCCGCTTGAGGGCGTAGTTGACTTAACAAGCACTATACATGCGACGAAGCGCCCGAATCCGAACCTCAATGTTTTAGGTTATTTGATGACGTACTTCGATCCGCGTAACCGCATCTGTGGCGAAGCGCTCAATAAGATTCAAGAGATGTTCCCTTCCCTTGTTTTCGAGACGATCATCCGTACCAATGTTAAACTGCAAACGGCACCGGCTTTTCGTGAGAGCATTTATGAGCACGCACCCGAATCGAACGGGAGTAAGGACTATGAGGCGCTGACTGATGAAGTTCTAAGCAGGCTATCTATGAACTCTCACTTGCGAGTGGTAAGGGAAGCCGTTAAATGATAAAGCCAAGAACAAAACCAAAGCCTGAAATAATAACTCGTGAGCCCAGGAAAAAGACACAGGGCATCTTTGATAATATACGTCCGATTCAGACCACAGCTGCAGAAGAATTGCTTGGATTAACACCCGCGCACCAATCACAACCAAGCGCTACTTCAAATGTAAGACTAACGTCTGCTGTAAGTCATGCGTCAGACGTATGTCCTACGCCAAGAGTTGATTATGCCCTACGCGGCGAAAGCCATACGCCTCCCGTAAGCCATACGCCAAGCGTAGCCCTTGAACCTCCAAATAGCAATTTGTGGGCAAGTATGCCAGAGACCAAAGGTTACTCGAAACAGTTCCATGCGATTACCGACCATCTTTATCGCCTGCTTGACCCTATTGAGCAGGCGATCTATACGCAGCTTTTCCGACTGACGCATGGCTTCACTAAACCCACGTGTATTATTAGTTTACCGAAGCTATCGGAGCGAGCGAACGTTGGTACGACAGCAGCGCACGGAGCTATCAAGCGCTTAATCTCGAAAGGTTTAGTTGAAAAAAGAACATGGATAGTCGGCAAGGGCAAAGAGCAGGGGATTGAGTTTAGCCTGCCGTTACCCGCATGGCTTACGCCAGACGTAGGGCTTACGCCAAACGCAAGGCATGCGTCTAACGTACCCATTAAAGAAAACACATTAAAAGATCTACACACAAAGACAGATGTTGCGTGTGTGGCTTCACGCTTTAACTTAAGAGAGTGCAGACAGTACGCTGAACACTTACGCTCGACGGGGCAGGGCATTACTAACCCCGGTGGATATGCAACAACCATCCACCGTACAGGTGAAGCTGATGAGCTGATCGAGAAGTTCCTCCATCCACCGGCTCCATCCACTTCAGTGGACGCTTCGCAGTGCCCGGATTGTCGTGGCACTGGATGGTGGTATCCGAAGGGGCCGGAGAAGGGCATTGCACGTTGTAAGCATGAGCGACTCGTTAGCGCGGATGGGGAGAACGAAAGTTGAGGGAATCGTGGATTGACGCGGCATCAGGTTCTGAGATCCGAATGGCGTTGTTGCATGAATAGTCACGGAGGCTGTAGGGCTGATAACCTCAACGCGTGAAACACAAGCGCAGCAATCGCACGTACCACCTCCGTAACTGGAGCGACTATAACAAAGCCCTCGTCAACCGCGGCAGCCTCACCATCTGGTTCGCCGAGGAGACCGTCAAAGCGTGGATCAACCACGAGGAGGACCGGCCAACGCGGAGCATCGCAGACCTATACGGATGCGGCCATCCTCTGCATGCTCACCTTGATGGCTGTTTATAGCCTGCGACTGCGCTCCACACAAGGCTT
>JACCTF010000041.1 GCA_013812565.1 Pyrinomonadaceae bacterium
CACCAATGATCTGCGTGAATCGAAATATCATTTCTGGGTTCAGGACGATTGGAAAATACGTTCGCGTCTGACGCTTAATCTCGGCTTACGCTGGGAGCCGAAGCTGCCGCCGATTGACAAGCTCAACAACCTCGTCGCGTTCGTCCCGGGTCAGCAATCGCGGGTCGCGCCCGACGCGCCGCTCGGTCTTCTCTATCCGGGTGATCCGGGAATCGGCGAGGAGGTTTTTCCGCGCGACTATAACAACTTCGCGCCGCGCATCGGCTTTGCTTACGACGTGTTCGGTACGAGTAAGACCGTCGTCCGCGCGGGCTACGGTGTCTTCTATATCGATCCTGCTTTGACGATCTACACGCGCACCGTCAGCACGCAGCCGAGCGTCGTGACGGTTACGACCGTGAACCCGCGAAGCTTCGTCGATCCTTATGCGGGCGTGGCCGGCGGCAATCCGTTCCCGCGCGAGCGCGTCCAGCCGAGCGAGTTCGCCAATTACCGCTACACACGTCCGGTCAGCGGAGGCGTGCTCGATCCGAACGCACGCACCGGCTATTCGCAGAATTGGAATCTGACCGTTGAGCAACAACTGTTCAAAGATTTGGCGATTTCGGGAGCTTATGTCGGTAATCTCGGTGTGAAGATCCTTGCGGCCCGACAGCTCAACCCGGCTATTTTTAGATCCGGCGCGACACCGGCAACTACCAACGCTCGCCGCCCATTCGCCGGATTGAGCGATGTCGAAATCGCCACACCATATCAGGCTTCCAACTTTCACTCGTTTCAGTTGAACGTGACCAAGCGCACAACGAACGGCTTGACGCTGCTTGGGACTTATGTCTGGTCAAAGACGATTGATAACTCGTCATCAACCGTCGAGGGCAACGGCGCGTGGACGCGCGACAGTTTCAATGAACGATTGGATCGCGGCCCGGCTGATTTTGACATCCGCCACAAGGTGAACAT
The DNA here is from genome assembly GCA_013812565.1 of Pyrinomonadaceae bacterium. Classification (GTDB taxonomy): domain Bacteria; phylum Acidobacteriota; class Blastocatellia; order Pyrinomonadales; family Pyrinomonadaceae; genus JACCTF01. The sequence goes on from JACCTF010000041.1 coordinate 961, forward strand.
CGCGTTCGTCTATGACATACCGCGAATTGAAAGTGGCGGCTCATTAGTCAAAGCTCTTGTTAACAACTGGCAGTTGAACGGCATCCTGACAACGAACACCGGCCTGCCCTTCACGGTCAGGAGCGGCACCGACCGCTCGCTCTCCGCCATCGGACAGGACACTGCCGACCTCGTCGGCGATCCGTCCAGGCCATCCGGCGCTGACAAGACACAGTGGTTCAACCCGCAAGCATTCGCCCCGGCCGCCGTAGGCACGTTCGGAAACCTCGGCCGCAACAGTCTGCGCGGGCCGGGCTATGCTTCGCTCGATCTGGCGCTTTTCAGAAACATCCCCGTAACGGAGCGCTTCCGCCTGCAATTCCGCGCCGAGTCGTTCAACGCGCTCAACCGTACTAACTTCACTAACCCGAACGCGACCGTCACGGCGGGCGCGAACTTCGGCCGGATTCTGTCGGCCCTTGATCCGCGCGTTTTCCAGTTCGGATTGAAAGCACAGTTTTAATACAAGATGTCAGATGTCAGATATCAGTAAAGAGGTTTAACTGACATCTAGCATCTGACATCTGACATCTGCTTTTGTGATGTAGATGGTAGCCCACACACTCGACCAGCCAGCCATAGTGCGAGAGCAGATGCCGCCGCTTCACCGGCAAGTCCGGTGGTGGATTCTGGCGCTGCTCTTTTCTGTGACAGTCATCAACTTCGTTGACCGATTGACGCTTGGTTATGTTGCGCCGGTGCTGAAGGAGACGTTCAATCTCTCCAACACGGATTATGGCTTCATCGTCTCGTGCTTCATGTTCGGGATGATGATGGGCGAACTTCCAATGGGCTGGCTGATGGATCGCAAGGGGCCGAAGTTCGGATTCTCGTTCGCCGTCATCTGGTGGTCAATCGCTAACGCGCTGCACGCGGTCGGAGGGGCGAAGTGGCACTTCAGCCTGTTTCGTTTCTGGATGGGCACAGGCGAGTGCGGCAACTATTCGGGCGGTGTCAAAACAATCGGGCAGTGGTTCCCGGCGCGCGAGCGAGCCTTCGCCACGGGCGTGATGAATGGAGCTTCGCTCGTCGGCAACATGATTACGCCGCCGCTGATCGTCTTCATTATGTTGAAGCTTAACTGGCAGGCGGCATTTCTGATTCCGAGCCTGCTCGGCATAGCTTGGGTCGTCGTGTGGCGCAAGTTCTACCACTCCCCTGAAACTCATCCGCATATCACGCCGGCCGAGTTACGCTACATCAAAGAAGGCGAGACGGAGGAGAGGCTGACGCAACCGACAAACCGTCAGCTCTTGCGTTTGCGGCAGACGTGGGCGGTGATGCTCT
>JACCTF010000044.1 GCA_013812565.1 Pyrinomonadaceae bacterium
TGTTAGAACACATGTGGGTAGCGCCGGCGCACATCGGCATCGGGCTTGGAAGGAAGCTTTTCAGCCATGCTGTCGCGAGAGCCATATCACTAAACGCCTCGGTCATCGAAATAGATGCCGACCCGCATGCCGAAGGATTTTACGAGCGGATGGGGGCGCAAAGAGTCGGAGAAATTTCAACAGACATAGAAAGACAACCACGAATATTGCCTCGTCTTGTTGTTGCTATTGAAGGCAGTCGACGATGACTCTTTACTACACGCCGATGGCTTGCGGCTCTTCCATCTCTTCATCAGCCGCATACTGTAGATCGCGGTCGCCGGTTACTTCATCCCAGTCATAGCCAAGGTATATGGCGAAGCGATGAAGTTGACCTTCCCACCCGGCGCGACGCGTACGGTACTCTTCCCAACTGCTTTTCCGGTCGCGCCTGGTCTTGATGCCTGCCTCCGTTAAACGATCCATCGTCTGTCTGAAGCGCTGCCGCCAACGACGCGATTCTTCGGCAGAAGTTTCATGGTGCTCCTTAGCTTGCTGCTCCAATCCGAGCGATGCCACTAAACGACGGAGCACATACCGGGAGCTGGCCTCAAGCGTACGCACCTCTGGATGACTATGAGATTGGTGATACTCATCTTCATCAAGGCACACGTACAGCACAGTACAAATCTCAAGCACGAGAAAGAGCATGCGCGGCAGACTCTTATGAACTTCTACCGGATGAAAGTAGTGAATAACAGGGTGCTCGACGTGTGACTCCAGAAGTTCTTGAATATCGCGCGTCGCAATGCGCAGCACATCACGCAGACCATGAAACTGTCCGGCGACGAAGTGGTGCGCAACAAAACCGGCGACGTTCGCCCCTTCTTCCGCTTGGTGGTAGAAAGAGAGCGCGACGGCGCGCTTGCGTTCGAGCGCGCTATAGACGGTTAAGAGGTACGTGACCGCAAGCGAGATCACGGCGAAACCCGAAGCTCCCTCGACGAGCGAGACGAACCGCATCTCGATGCTGCGCGGTGTGATGTCACCATAGCCGAGCGTAGTAAATGTGATACCGCTGAAGTAAAGAGATTCGATCCACGCGGAACTAATCGCATCTTGACTAACCGAGAAGTGCGTTGGCATTCGCGGAAGGTAGATTAACGCAAAACCTGAAACCAGCAACAAGATGAAGGTAATGATCAATGCCGGCAGCAAAAGCGGCCCAATCGCGTTAAGCAAACGATGCCGACGATGACGTGATAAACGAAAGGCGATTCGGCGGGCCGCCCACCACACGACGCGGTTCAAGGTCTCGCTGATCGGACCGGAACGCGCGCGTGAGTGAAGAATCGTGGCATAAACGTCATAGACCACCAGCGCGATAAGCAGCAGGCCGAGCGTTGTATAAAAAGAAGCTTCCACTACTAAAAGACTGAGGAGCATCTGTTCTCACTACGTGCGACAGATGCTCCTTAGTTATCTCCCTCTTATTTGTTAACAAGCCTACTGCGCGATGAGTTGCCTTAAGACAAATGGGAGAATCCCACCATGTTGGTAGTAGTCGACCTCAATCGGCGTGTCGATGCGCAGCGTTACCGGCACTTCTTCGGTTTTGCTGTTGGCTCGATGAATCACGAGCGTTACGTCCTGCCGAGGCTTAATTCCCTGTTCAAATCCGATGATGTCAAACGTCTCGGTGCCATCAAGTTTGAGCGTCTGCGCATTTGTGCCTTCCTTAAACTGGCACGGCAGCACGCCCATGCCGACCAGGTTGCTGCGATGTATGCGCTCGAAACTCTGCGCGATCACGGCGCGCACGCCTAAGAGGCGAGTTCCCTTCGCCGCCCAGTCGCGCGAACTCCCCGTGCCATATTCCTGTCCGGCGATAACGACAAGCGGAATGTTCGCCGCTTGGTAGTTAATCGAAGCATCATAGATGCTCATCTGCTCGCCAGCCGGTTGCAGCACGGTGCATCCGCCTTCCGTGCCGGGCACCATCAAGTTTTTGATGCGCACATTGGCGAACGTGCCACGAACCATCACTTGATGGTTGCCGCGCCGCGATCCATATGAATTAAAATCTTCGACCGCCACGTCGCGCAGTTGCAGGTAGCGACCCGCTGGTGACTTCGCTTTAATCGCGCCAGCCGGGCTGATGTGATCAGTCGTCACTGAATCGCCAAAGATCGCCAAGGGACGCGCGCGCCGTATATCAGAGACCCTGCCCGGCTCCATGCTGAACTTCTCGAAGTAGGGCGGATCCTGAATATATGTTGAATGCTCGTCCCACTCGTACACATCACCCGTGCTTGACGGTATCTCGTTCCACAACGGATTCTGCTCGGCAAAGTCGCTGTACAATCGACGATAAGTTTCGGGATCAAAAGCCGAACGCAGCAGTTCGTTAACCTCTCCGATGCTCGGCCAGATGTCGCGTAGATAAACATCCCGGCCATCTTTATCTTCACCAAGCGGCTCCTCTGACATGTTGATCGGCACGCGCCCCGCGAGCGCGAACGCGACAACCAGCGGCGGTGACATGAGGAAGTTTGCCTTGATGCTCCCATGCACGCGCGCTTCAAAGTTGCGATTGCCGGAAAGAACGCTCGCCGCAATCAGATCGTTGTTCGTCACGACATCTTCCAGGCGCGGATCAAGCGGGCCGGAGTTTCCGATGCACGTTGTGCAACCGTAACCGACGAGGTTGAAGCCGAGTTGGTTCAAATACTGTTGGAGACCAGCTTTCTCCAGGTAGTCCGTGACGACGCGCGACCCCGGAGCAAGCGAGGCCTTCACTGCCGGACGTACTTTCAAGCCACGCTCAACCGCCTTCTTCGCGAGCAGTCCGGCGGCCAGCATCACGCTCGGGTTCGATGTGTTGGTGCATGAAGTGATGGCGGCGATCAACACATCGCCATGACCGAGATCAACAATCGCCTTTGGAAACTCCTCCGCGGGGATCTCCTCAATGCGCGTCGGCGTCGGACGATTGTTCATCATCTCGGTCTCGGTCCAGGTGCTCGTGTTCTTCTCGCTTTGCGCACCGGCTCCCACGGCCACATTGGTAACTTGCGGAACGCTTTCCATCTCCTGCTCGCCGCCGCCGACGATTGGTTGCGTGATCGTTTCGTTGTTGACGCCGATCCGAGTATGAAAGCGTTTACTGAACTCGCTCAGCGTTTTACCATATCCGTTTTCGCCAATCGGTTTCTGCAATAACTGCATGAACTCTTCTTTGATGTCGGTTAGTTCAATGCGATCCTGCGGGCGCTTCGGCCCAGCTACGCTCGGTACAACTTCGCCCAGGTCGAGTTCGACGAGACTCGAATAGTCGCACTGACCCTTGCCGGGCATGCCAAACATTCCCTGCGCCGTGAAGT
>JACCTF010000048.1 GCA_013812565.1 Pyrinomonadaceae bacterium
TTTTCAAACGACAATCCGCCGGGGATCGTAACTTTCGATGCCCAATAGACGCGCCGCCCGTTGACCTTGACCCGCAGGTCGGGCTGGATGTGCCGGGCCGGGACGCGCCAATATTGTGTGAGATTGATCGAGCGATACGTCCACGAGGGCCGCTCAGTTACCTTTACCCCCGACGGGTTATCTTCGTTGGTGGTCGCCAGCACCAGCGCGTCGCCGTCGCCGTACATCAACATCTCATCGCGCCGGTAGTTCTCCTTATCAACGAAGCCGTCGTCGGTGTAGCCGGCGAACAGCTCGCGGCTGTCAACGACGCGGTCTTTGAGCCACAAATGGCGCAGGCGCTCGAAGTTGCCCATCGTCGCCGTCACAGTCAACTCCTCGATGGGAGCGCTGTTGTCATGATGATGAACCGCTAGTTCAAGCTCATGGGGACGGTCGCTGTAGATGCTGGCAACGACGTAAACGTGCGCGCCGTTGGCGGTGAACGGCTCCACCTCGATGCGCACGCTTAAACGTTCAACGGGTTGCGGCTTGGCCGGAAGCCTTGTCAGCTTGCCTTCGGTCGTCGCAACCCAGAGCCGCTTACCGCGCTTTCCGGGGTCCATTTCGCTCATTTCGAGTTCGCTAAAACCCATGCGGCTGAAGCGTGAGCCGGCCCCCTTGGTTACCGGCTCGATGGCGATAAAGTTAATTAGCTCCGGCTCACTGCTGGACTTTCCGAGGATGCCGACGCGAATTAGTCCGCGCGGCCCCCGGATGCCGCCCGGAGAGGGCAGGCCGAAAATAAGGCCGTCCCTTCGCCCCCAAATTAATGCGCCCTGCGGATCTTTTGGACGTAGCCACTGTCCATCGCCATTCTGGGAGACAGCCAGAGCTTGCGTCCCTGTTAGCAAGAACAATAGCTGAAGTCCAATCATGGAGAGGCGTCTGATGAAGATCATGCTAGAACTCCAACTTCACTCCTAACTGGATTCGCCGCGGGCCGTTCTGCTGCGTGGTGAGAATGCCGAACGGCGTACCGGAGCCTACGAGCGTCGCCGTGTTCAAATCACGCGGCGCTAAATTGAAGATGGTGGTAGCTGACCCGCCGGTGCCGAGCACCACGCGGTTGAAGGCGTTGAATGCGTTCGCTTGGAGCAGGAGCACGAACCGTTCACCGAGGGGCGTCCGCTTGGTGATTGAGATGTCCTCGTTGTAGTAGGGTTGTGCCCGCAGGTCGTCGAAGAATTTCGGCGCGTTGCCGAACTCGCCCACCGGCGGCGCGACGAAGGCTGCGGGGTTGATGTAAAACTGGCACGGTTGGCGACCGCTACCGAGCAGCGGACCCGAGCAGCTTCGATCATAAGCGGGGTTCACGACCGGCACGCCGGTCACTCGATTCGGACGGAAGCTGAAACCATCTTGGGCACGTAACGGATTGCCGGCGCCGAATGCCTGGTACTCCAAGAAGAGCGGGCGACCGCTTTGGTACAGGTGAATGGCGCTCACCTGCCAGCCGCCCACGAGCTTGCCAACCACGCCGCCCTGGTTGAGCAATGGCTTGCCGGGCCCAATCGGGAGTTCGTAGGTGTAGCTCAATGCAAGCACGTGCGGGATGTCCGAGCTGGTCACCGAGCGTTCGCTGCGGTTGTCATAAAAGTCCTGCTGGAAGGAACGGGCGAACAGGGCGTTCTCAGCGCCCGCCGCCGCGCCTTGAAACGAATCAACGTCGCCGAGGGTCTTCGAGAACGTGTAGGACAGTAGCATCGTCAGGCCGCCGGAGAAGCGCTTCTGCAATTTTGTCAGCAAGCCGTTGTAGGAAGTGCTGCCAACCGGCTGCATGAGGTTGTCGATGTTGCCGTACTGCGGGAAAGGCCTGAGCGCCTGCGCCACGGTCGCGCTGGGGCCGAACAATTGCCGGAACGTTGGAAACGGCGACAGATCGCCCGCATTCATCATCACCCGCGGATCAGCGATGTTCAAGTTCAAAAACTCGTTCAGAGGAAGTCCCGCGGCGGTGGCCGCTCCGCGAAAACGCTCGGCGGCTTCCCTCGGCACCTGATTCGGTTTGCGCCAGATGCCGAGATGGTAGATGTGCGTGCCGACGTAGCCGACGCTGGCGAGGAAGTCGCCCGGCAGTTGCCGTTGAACCTCGAACGCCCAATTGATTTGCGTTGGCAAGTGACCCACTTCTGAGTCAAGCAATGCAGGGTTCGCATTGCCCGACAGTAAGCCCGGATCGATCGTCGGAGGGGGCGTGAAGCCAGGGAAGGGCTGATCCAGGAAGAATGCCGGTGAGCCGAGAGCGTCACCGGGACGGTTGGCGGTGGCAACGCCGTTGAAGCCCGCCGCGTAGAGCCCGCCGGAGATTCCGTTCGTAAGGTTGTCGTTACCTAATGGGCGAGTAATGGCAAAGCTTGTGCGGATGACGGTGCGCTCTTTACCAAGCAGCGCACCGAGGAAGCCGCCTTCCACATCCGGCGTGTAAGCTAGGCCGACGCGCGGCTGAAACGCGGTCCAGTCGATGTCGCCGATTCGTTTTCTGCCATTTCGCCCCGGGCCTTCTCCAAAGAAAGTATATGCGCCAAGCCTTCCACCCGCACGCGGGTTGGGAAGGATTCGGTCCACGGTCGAAACGCGCCCGAGCACTTCGGTGCGCGGGATCGCAAGGTCGTAGCGAAATCCGAGGTTGAGCGTCAGGTTACGTGTCACTTTCCAATCATTCTGCACGAAACCGCTCGCCGTCAGCCAGCGGTAGCCGGCGGTGGTCGCGCCCAAATCGAAGCGTGAGAAATCGACCGCGCCGAACAGGAAGCTCGCCGCCGAACTGCCCGTCGCCCCCGACGGGACAGAGACCGCACGCGGCCCTTGGGCGGTATTGACGAAGCCGACGCCGTTCAAAGCAGTTTGCGTTGGCTCGAACGCGAAGGAGCCGGCGTTGTTGCTCCCCTCGTTGCGCTGAAGTCGCCGGAACTCGCCGCCGATCTTCAACGTGTGATTGCCGCGCACATAAGTCACCGTGTCATTCGCGAGGAAACGATTCTGCGCGACGAACGAGAAGCCGCCCCCGCCGATCCCGTTCTGGTTGCGGATTCCGATCCCCGGATACGGGGAACCAGCCGGCAGACTAATCCCACGGAGACCCAAGCTGGACAGCGGTGGAGTCGGCACCACAGGTCCGTTGGTAAAGCGGTCGCGTAGGAAACCGAACGAAAAGCTGTTGATCAATCGCGGCGAAATAGTGAAGTTGTGAGCGATGCGCGTCTGCAGCCCTGGCGAGTCGTTCTGTCCCGCATTGAGATCATTGAGCGTGCCGATGTTGGCGGTAAGGTTGCTGGCGAGCGAGACGCTGACCGCCAGTGTCTGACGCGAGCTGAGGTTATGGTCGATCTTGACGACGAACCGCTCCTGATCGGTGGTCGAACGAAGCTGTCGGGAGAAATTATTAAAGAGCGCATCAGTTTGCGCCTGCGGGAAATCCTGCAAAATTCTTCGAGCTGCCGCGCTTAGACCCGCATAGCCAGCGGGGATTATGTTACCCGCCAACGGATCGCGAATCTGATACGACCGGCCGTCCGGTCCCGTGACCGTGCGCACTTGTGTCGGATCGTAGATCGCGCCCGCGATGACGGGGCGCCCCGCCGGGTCGAAAAGAGGCAATCGTTCCGCTGCATTCAGTGGATTGGGGACGGTGACTTGGGTGCCGAGCAGCTGGGAGAAGTCACCTTGTCGGAATCGATTGGGGAACGTGGTCAGGTTGAAGCTGTTGGCGCTTGGACGGAACTTGAACCCGGTGTAGCTGGTGAAAAAGAACGTCCGGTCGTGCCCCGAGTAAAAGGCTCGACCGCCTTCTCCAAAGCGCGGCAGATAAACGGGACCGCCGAGCGAGAAGCCGTATTCGTTCTGCTTGAGCGGCGCTTTTACTGGCTCTGTTCTGTTGAATCCGGCGGTTGCCTTCGTCACAAAGTCGAAGGCGTTGAGCTTGTCATTCTGGTGGAACTCGAACACGTTGCCGTGGAAATCGTTCGTCCCCGAGCGTAGCGTGAAAGAGATGATGCCGCTTGCCAGCCCGTACTCCGCCGAGTAACTGTTGTTACTGATCTTAAATTCCCCGACGGCTTCGAGCGATGGATGATTTGATCCGATGGCACCCGAAGAATTAGTGTCCGCGATCGGCACGCCGTCAACATAAACTTCCGCCGAGGCGCTCGGCGTGCCGCTGATGTGGAGACGTAAATCGGGATTCGCGCCCGGCACCGAACCGCTGACGCCCGGCGTCAAAATGACGAAGTTCAGCGGGTTACGCATACTGCCGGTGAGTGGCACCGGCAAATCCAGAATCTGTCGGCGCGAGACGGACGTGCCCGTGTCGGAGGTCGCCGTGTCGAGCGTGGCGCTGGCCTCGTCCGTTATGGTGACCGTCTCGGTCACCTCGCCGGGACTGAGGGTGAGTGTTAATGCCGAAGTGCGGCCCACATCAACCTGAATCTCTGATTGGATGAACCTCTTGAACCCCGTCCGCTCGGCGATGACCTCATAGCTCCCCACGACCAGTGCCGGGAACAAGAAGCTCCCGGAACCATCCGTAGTTACTTCTGTACGCGCCCCCGTTGCCTTGTTCGTCAGAGTTACAGTGGCGTCAGGGATGACCTGATCTTGCTGATCTACAATCAGTCCCCTGATTGCTCCCCGGTCACTCTGTCCGAGTGTGGTAATAGCCAACAGGAGAATTGCGACTAAAGATGCTGTGATAGACAGTTTCATGTTCTTTTCCTTACTTCGTTCCACCATCGATAGCGAGCCTCTAAGCTCTGGAAGCTGCGTTTAAGATTGTCACAGCAGACGGACGCGAGCGGTTTTCAAGTGTGCTGTGGCGGCCAAGAGGTATCTGAAGCCGATTCCGTGAAAAACAACCGCATCCCAGTTATGGCAATAAACCCAAAAGGGCACCGGTCTACATGATTTTGAGAACACCCTCAAAGTTAATTCTGATTTCTAAACGTTTTAATAATGATGAATAACTTTCTCCGCGTAATAAAAATCACCATTTACTAGGTTAAAGCCTGAATTCTTCAATAACACGGGAGATCACCTAGGATACTAGCGAGCCGGCTGTAAATATTTTAAACGTTTAATACATCCAGCCTATACGCTTGTCAAGGATTTTTTTTGTTTATTACCACGAATTTTTAAGAGCCGTGCTTGTTTTGAAACGTTAAAAATAAGGAGCTAAAACGTTATTGCCGAATTTGATTTATACTGTCCGAGAGATTAACTGCTGAGAGCTTAAATAATCGCCGTGGGGCTTTAAAGCGAGACTTGAATGAGTTGGAGGTAGACTATTGAGCGGCAGGCGAGTGACAAGAACAAAACAGGTTACCATGCATGATGTGGCACGACTGGCCAACGTTTCCGTGGCGACGGTCTCAGCCGTGATTAACGGCAAGAACGGAGTGAGCGCGAAACTCACGAAGCAGGTCAAAGAAGCAATG
>JACCTF010000057.1 GCA_013812565.1 Pyrinomonadaceae bacterium
CCTGATCCGAAGAAGTCGAAGGAGCGTTTCTTTCAGGGGCGCGTCTGGGTGGATGACCGCGACCTGCAGATTGTTAAGGCGCGCGGCAAAGGCATCCCCGAGGGCAAGCAGCGGTTCCCCACTTTTGAAACCTACCGCGAACAGATTGACGGCCGCTACTGGTTCCCCACTTATACCTCTGCCGATGAAGAACTCGTGTTTGACCAAGGCAATACCGTGCGCTTCCGCATGCGCGTTCGCTACACCGACTTTGAACGCTTCCGCGGCAAGCTTAGAATCATCGAGGAAGACGAACCGCCCTCTGAACCAGCGCCGCAGCAACCGAAATCACCCGCGCCTGCTTCAACACCAGCTCAGCCCAAAAAGCCATAGGAGTGATGATGTCAGATGTCGGGTGTTAGTCAGAATTAAAAACTGACATCTAGCCTCTGACATCCGACATCTCTCTCTTGAGCTCTTCCGCCACTCGTGCGTGTGCCATCTCAGTTAGACGTCGAGCATCTTCATCGGTTGATAATCCGTTTGTCTCTATCGGCTGCAAAAAGACCATATCAAGTATGCCGGGTTTGGCTACGCCCGTACCCTTCCCCATCAACACGTCGGTGTTCTTGATTGCCACGGGAACAATGGGCACACCTGCTTCAATCGCCATATAGAACGGCCCCTTCTTGAACGGCAGCAGTTGGCCGGGCCGTGCGCGCGTGCCTTCAGCGAAGACGCCGAATGAGATGCCAGAGCGCAGGCAGTCCACCGCGGCGCGCAGCGTCCGCGCTGCGCGCTCGCGATTTGAACGATCAATCGCTTTGATGTTGACGTTCTCCATGCCCCACCCAAGGATCGGCACTTTGAGCAACTCCTTTTTTGCCAGCACGCCCATGCGCGGCTTCGGATAATAGAAGAGTGCTGCTGTGTCGAGGTATGACCGATGGTTGGAAACGAAGACGTAAGTTTGATCGGGATCAAGGTGCTCGCGACCGTGCATGCGAACTTTAACGCCGCTTAAACGCAGCCAGTTGCGTGCACCGAAACGCGCCGACGGATAGACCCAGTAGGGACGCCCTGCAATCCACGCCGCAGGCAGCACGATTGGTCCGAGCAAGAGCAGCAACATCGCCGCCATTGCAAGCGACCACCAGTACCAAACTCTCCCCGCAAGTGTTGAAAGCAACGAACTGGTTCGTATGTTAGACTCGCTCGCGCCGGGCTTCTTAACCGCACTCTCTTTAACTTCACCATGCAAAGGATTACCTGGATGCTCCGTCATCTGATTCCACTCGCTCTGTGTCTGGTAATTGGTTTCTCTTCCGGCAGCTTTTCACAATTCGCAGTTCAAGCGCAAATCGCGGCTTCCAGTCAAGAAGAAGCAGCGCCCCCTTCGCCGCGCCAGGTGCTCGGCTTCACGCCCGGCGATGATCGCACGATTGCCGACTGGCGACAGATCAGAGATTACTTTGCCACGCTCGACAAAGCGAGCGACCGCGTGCTGATTCAGACAATCGGCGAAACCACTCTCCAACGCCCTCTGATTGCGGCCTTCATCAGCCAACCGGAGAACCTGCGCGACCTCCAAAAGTACAAAGAGATTCAGCGCCGGCTCGCCGACCCGCGAACCGTATCGGACGAGCGCGAGCGCGACCGGCTCATCAGCGAAGGGCGCACCGTTGTCGCCATCTCGTGTTCGATTCACTCGACGGAGATAGTCGCTTCGCAGATGTCTATGCAGCTTGCCTACGAACTGGCATCCGCGCGTGACGCAGAGACACGCGAGATTTTACAGAACACGATCTTGATACTTCTTCCTTCAGCCAATCCCGACGGCGTTGACATCGTTGCCGACTGGTATCGCAAAACTTTGGGCACGCCTCACGAAGGCGTTGAGCCGCCGGAGATTTACCACCACTATGCGGGCCATGACAACAACCGCGATTGGTTCATGCTCAACTTGAAAGAGACGCAAGCCGTCACGCGTCTGTTTTGGCGCGAGTGGTTTCCACAGATCGTTTACGACGTGCATCAACAGGGCCAGACTGGTTCACGCTTCTTTGTGCCGCCATTTTACGATCCGCCGAACCCGCATATCGCGCCGCTGCTGCTGCGTGAAGTGGGATTAGTTGGTCACAAGATCGCCGCAGACCTTCAGGCCACGGGCCAACAGGGTGTGATTACCAATTCTATGTATGATACCTGGTGGCACGGCGGCTTTCGCACCGCGCCTTATTATCACAACGCAATCGGCATTCTGTCTGAAGCCGCGAGCGCACGCCTGATGACGCCGATCACAGTCACGCGCGAGGAACTCACAAAGGCGACGTCACGCGGAATGCCTTCAGCGCTTCAGTCAGCGACGAATTTTCCTGATCCCTGGCCCGGCGGATTGTGGCGACCGGGTGACATCATGCGGATCGAAATGATTGCGACACGTGCGGTGCTTCAAATGGCTGCGAAGCACCGCACGAACTACCTGCGCAACTTCTATGAACTTGGCCGACGAGCCGTCAACGGCCAACCTTCGCCGACCGAACCTGTTGCATACGTTGTTCCCGCTGGTCAGGGCCGGGATGAAGCGGTCGCGAAAATGATCAACGCGCTCATCTCGCAAGGCGTTGAAGTCCACCGGCTCGATCAAGCGTTGCACATCTCATACATCGGGGCACACATCGGACAAGCGGCTTCCGACGCCCGCAAAGTACCGCTGGGCAGTTACATTATCTTTCTCGCGCAACCTTACCGAGCAAATATCCAAGCGCTTTTCGAAGCCCAAGTCTATCCGAATCGACGCACGACTGGAGGCGAAGCCGAGCGGCCCTATGACGTTGCCGGATGGACGCTGCCGATGCAGATGGGCGTCGAAGCCGTTCCCGTAGCGAGCATTCGCGAATCTCCAAAAGAGAGGCGCCTCTCATTAGTAGGCGATGAGACCGAGGTGCGCCGCGATCTCGCTTTGCCTCTCACACCGCGCAGCGCCAAATCTCCCATCGTCAATCCAGTTAACACTCCTGTGCGTCTCGCGCTCTACCGTGGCTGGACTAATTCGATGGACGAAGGCTGGACCAGATTCGTCTTTGATACGTTTAATGTGCCTTACCGTTCGGTGCGTGACCGAGACATACGCGCCGGAGATTTACACGCGCAGTACGACGTGATCATCCTGCCATCGCAGCGAGCGAAAGATATTACAGAGGGCAATGCGCTGGATAAATATCCGCAAGAGTTCGCCGGCGGCATCACTGCGCGCGGTGTTGAAAACCTGCGCCGCTTTGTCGAAGCGGGCGGCACACTCATCTGCTTCGATGCTTCATCGGAGCTGGCAATCAAAAGTTTCAACTTGCCGCTGCGCAACGTGCTCGAAGGCGTCAAGTCGTCGGAGTTTTACTGTCCCGGTTCAATCTTGCGCGTCGATGTTGATGAAGCGCATCCCCTCGCACGAGGGCTCGTGCGCGCGACGGATGTCTATTTCATCAATAGCACGGCCTTTGAGGTAACTGACGAGAAGCGCGTCCGCGTCGTTGCGCGCTATGCTGATCGTGAGGTGCTTCGCTCCGGTTGGCTTTTAGGCGAGCAGTTCATCGCGGGCAAAGCTGCGCTCGTTGAAGTTCCGATGGGCGGAGGGCGCGTCATTCTCTTTGGGTTTCGTCCACAGCACCGCGGCCAGACATGGGGCACATTTCCTTTCATCTTTAATGCCATCGCGAGCAGCTCGGCGAAAAGCTAGACGTGGTAATCTTGCGGGGGTTACGATCTCTCCTCGTTGTGCTCGTAGTGTTCTCCCGCTTAAAGCATCCTTCGGGCGTTCGTCGCATCAAACGATCCACAATCGGTTGCGCTTTGCAATCAAGCTCTGCTCAAGGGGATGTTTGTCATGAGCAAAATTGTTGTTTCCTTCGTGCTGCTCTGCCTATGTGCCGCGTCATTTCAACCCGTGTGCGCACAGACGCGCCCGCGTCGCGTTGGGCAAACAGCGGGCACATCATCCGCTTCCGCTCCTTCCGCCTCAACTAATCCACCCGCTCCAAGCAGATCAACACAGCGAGCAAACGCTCCTCAGCAAAAGCAAACTCCGACAACATCCGACAGCGTTCAACAGGTTGAGGAAGTCGGCGAAGACGACGTTGTGCGCGTCAACACGACTCTCGTTACTGTGCCCGTAAGTGTGATGGATCGTAACGGCAAGTACATTCCGAATCTTCGCCAAGAAGAGTTCCATATCTATGAAGACAACGTTGAACAGCAGGTCGCTTATTTCGCGGCGGTTGATAAGCCGTTCACCGTTGCGTTGATGATCGACACAAGTCGCTCAACCCGCTTCCGACTTGAGGATATACAAGACGCTGCCATTGCTTTCGTTGAGCAACTGCGTCCCGAAGACCGCGTGCTGGTCGTCTCCTTTGACGAAGACATCGAGGTGCACACGGAAGCAACTAATGACCGCAATGAACTACGCCGCGCGATCCGCCGCACACGCACCGGCGGCAGCACGCGTCTCTACGATGCTGTTGATATGGTGTTCAATCAGCGCTTCAACCGCATCCCAGGTCGCAAAGCGATTGTTCTGTTTACGGATGGAGTCGATACCACGAGCCGCCGCGCGGATTATGCGAGCAACATACGCGATGCTGAAGAACTAGACGCGCTGGTCTATCCGATTCAATACGACACCTTTGGAGATATGCGCCAGGATGATCAAATTCAGCAATGGCCTTTTCCGCGCCGCCCCGGCATACGCATTCCTAACTGGCCCTTTCCCTTTCCTGTTCCCGGCAGACGCCAGCGTTGGCCCTGGCCGTTAACAAACAACGGGAGCAACTCATCCAGCGTTCCCTTCGGCGTCTTTGGAGCCGCGCAACAAGGCCGCAGTCGCGACGAGTATAAACGGGCTGAGGCCTACCTTCGCGATCTCGCAGAGAAGACCGGCGCACGCCTCCACCGCGCCGACGACCTGCGCAACCTCACCCAAGCATTTGCTTTGATTGCCGAAGAACTACGCCGCCAGTACAGCCTCGGCTACTATCCGAAGACACCCGCACAGGTCGGACAGCGACGACAGATCCGTGTCCGCGTCAACCAACCGAACCTCGCCGTACGGTCACGCGACAGCTACATTTACAATTCTTCGACAGGCCACGCGACCGCCACGCAGGAAAGTGCGCAGCCGCCATCCCAACCCGTTTTACGTAAACAACGTTTGGCGAAGGCACAATAACAAACGATGAACCCGGAACGATGAAATAAAAGCATTCTTCTTGTTCATCCTTCCGCCTTCATCCTTCATCCTTTCCTTCCATCACACCACCGTGCCGTCTTTAATCGTCGCGTTTTTGGGCACGATGACGATATGGTCGCGTATGTAGTAGTTTTGGTCTGGGCTATCAAAGTTCTCTATATTTTGTTCGTTGATGAGGCGGACGTTTGCGCCGATGCGGGCGTTCTTGTCGATGATCGCGCGACGTATAAACGTATCTTTCCCGATGCCGATGCGCGGAGTGCCCGTTTCAAAATCGCTGCGCATTTCATCAATTGTTTGATAGAAGTCTGCACCCATTACAATAGTGCCTTCGATGCGCGCGTCGTGTTGAATGCGGCTACGCAGTCCGATGATTGAGTGTTGAATCTTGGCGTTGGTGACGATGCAGCCTTCGCCGATGATCGAGTCGCGCACCTCGCAATCCTGTAGCTTTGACGGAGGAAGGTAACGCGCCCTGGTGTAGATCGGAGCATCGGCGTCGAAGAAGTTGAACTTCGGCAGGGGCATTGTCATATCCAGATTGGCGCGGTAGAAAGCGGAGACCGTTCCGATGTCTTCCCAGTAGCCGTTAAACAGGTGGGCTTGTGCGTTGCAGCACTGGATCGCTGCCGGAATTATCTCGCGCCCGAAGTCATGCCATTCCTCGTTCTCCGCGAGAAATGACTGCAGGCGCTCGTACTTGAAGACATAGATTCCCATCGAGGCGAGGAACGGTCGCTGCTCGGCGGCAGACGAGGTGAGTCCAAACTTAGTTGTGTCAACCCGCATCTCCTCAAGCGCTTGACCCTTCGGCTTCTCGCGAAACTCAATGATACGTCCGGTGTCGTCGGTTTTGAGCAACCCGAATTCCGGAGCATCCTCCGGCGTGCACGGAATGACCGAGACGGTAACGTCGGCGTTTGTCTCGTCATGACGCCGCAGGAACTCCCGGTAGTCCATGCGGTAGAGATGATCGCCGGAGAGTATCAGCAACCTATCGATGTCCAAATCGCTGATGTGCGGTAGAACCTGCCGAACGGCGTCGGCGGTTCCCTGAAACCACTGCCGACTTTCCGGTGTTTGTTCAGCGGCCAGGATTTCGACGAAGCCGTCGGCAAACTGCGAGAAGCGGTAAGTGCGCGAGATGTGCCGGTTCAGCGATGCCGAGTTGTACTGCGTAAGGACAAAGATTTTTGTCACTTCTGAGTTGATGCAGTTTGAGATAGGCACGTCAATCAACCGGTACTTACCGCCGAGCGGCACGGCAGGCTTTGACCGCCGCTGCGTCAACGGAAAAAGGCGTGAACCCGCGCCTCCGCCAAGGATCACCGCCAGTAGGTTACGTTTTGCAACCATTGCCTTTCCTCCTTGAATTGTTATTAACAGGTGGAGAACTAACACTGAAAGCCTTGCACGTTTGAAGACAGCGAGCGCATCCGAGGTCGCGTATCATCCGGGGCAAGTTTCCCGTAGTGGAAGCGATTCGAGTCTTCCGTGCAGTTAGGAGTGCGGGCTATTTGAATGTGTTGTGGGAAGAGTTGTCAAGGTCTTTGCTGAGAAGTGATAGGGCAAGCGCATCTAAATGCTGAGCAAAATCGAAAACTTGAGCGTTTGAATGATTCCTGTTGTTTCTGGAGTTTCGTGGCTTCGCACAAGTAACT
>JACCTF010000078.1 GCA_013812565.1 Pyrinomonadaceae bacterium
AAGAGTGAAGCGATGAAGGCTGGCCGCCGATGAGCGAAGTAATAGTTGAAGAGCAAGACGCGGAAGAACTGCTCGGGCAGTTGAGCTCGCTCGTCGAAGAACTGGAACAATACGCGGACACAGCGGCGCGCGAAAAAGCCCTTGACCTTGTGCAAATTATTCTCAAACTGCACAGCGAGGCGTTGCGGCGCATCCTCGCGACTTTCGAGTCGCTGCCGATGAAAAGCGACATCTACGCGCGGATGCTGGGAGACGATGTCATCCGCGCGATCCTGACCGTACACGATTTGTTGCCGGAAGAGTTGGACAGAAGGGTGGCGAAGGCAATTGAAGAACTGCGCCCCTTTTTAATCTCGCAGGGCTGTGATGTGAAACTGCTCGGCGTGGACGACGGGCGCGCGCGGCTTCGTCTGATACGTAGCGGTAAGGGCGCTCCGCCGGTGGCGGCGTTGAAACTGGAAATCGAAAAGGTGCTCGACGTGGCGGCGCCCGATCTTCTCAGCATTGACATTGAGGGCATGGCCGAACAGATCGAAGCCACCGCGAAGGCAGCGGCGATGTTGGGGGCGATCATCACCCCCCCGCGAAGCGAGACGCCGCCGCCCGCCAAGTTAGTGCAAATTAAAAGGCCGCGCCCCGACACGACGAACGTGACGGGGACGTGGGTTTCGGTCGTCCGCGCGCTGGGTTTCGAGGACGGGGGATTCAAGGTGATCAGCTACGCCGAGATCAACCTGCTGGTTTGCAAACTCGACGGAGAGTTCTACGCCTTCCGCAACGCCTGCGCCGCCGACGTGGGGCGCTCGCTCGATGACGCGCTGTTCGACAGCCCCGTGCTGACCTGCAACTGTCATGGGTACAGTTATAATTTGAGACGCGGGGGCGCTTGTGTGGAAAAACCCGAACTGCGGCTCGGGTCTCTACCGTTGAAAGTCGAAGAGGACAAGGTGAAGGTCGCTCTCAAGTCTCTGGGTTACGCACTTATGCCGTTCGCCGTGGAGATGTACATGGACGCGGGCAGCGACGCCGCCATCCGGCGCATGTGGGAGGCGATTGCCGAGGCTGGAATCAAGTCCGCCATGCTCGACGCTGGCTATCGCCCGCATGTGTCGCTTGGGGTTTGCGAGGAACTTGAGATGGACGGGTTGGCGCGAGAGTTATCTGCTTTCACGGAGCGGCTCTCTCCTTTCGCGCTGACTTTATCGAGCGTCGGTCTCTTTCCTTTACGCGACAATGTCATCTTTTTGGGCGTCACGCCGACACCGAGATTGTTGGATGTCAACAGTGCGTTTCACGGCTTCTTCGGCAAATACGCGAGGGCGCAACGTGAGCATTACCAAATGGGAAAGTGGGTGCCGCATAGCACGCTGGCCTTTGATTTATCTGAGGATATGATTGCTGAGGTTATCGAAATTTGCCGCCGCACGCCATTGCCGCTGCACAGCCGCATCGAAGAAATCGGTGTCGCGGAAGTATCGCCCAGCAGCGCCCGTTTACTTTGTTCATACAATCTCAAAGGATAATACTTGCGACAGCAGAGTGTGAAGTTTATGGCAGAACGCGAGACACCTAATCACTCGGATGCGGTCGGGAGCGTCTACTGGCGCGATGAAGTTTTGCAGGTGATGTACTGGATGGCGGGCGAGGGCTTCGGGCAGGAGTTCACCCTCGCCGACCTGCGAAAATTTCTCAGCGCGGGAGATGATGTGCTGGCTGACAATTTGGAGCAGATGGTCTCTACCGGGTTGCTCGAACGGATTGGCGGCGACAAGTATGCTTTGACGGCTCAGGGAAAGAGGGAAGGCGGTCGCCGTTTCGCCGATGAGTTTGAAGAGATGCTCAAGCCCGGCCACTTCGAGTGCGACGAGCCGGACTGCGACTGCCACGACCCGGATTCAATCGAGGGAGCATGTAAACACTTTTTACCGGCGCACGAGCCGCACGAAAACTCGTTGAATTGACGTGCCGCGCAAGGCGTCGCGTCCTGTGATGAATGTAAGCCAGATATGGGATTGCCGATTCTAAGTGTGCCGGAAGAGAATGCGTGCGGGTGTGTAGATCGCGCCGCCGCCGAAGGCAGCCAATGCATTTGCTCGACGACGGGACTCGTACAAATCATGGGTCGCAAATACGCCGTGAGATTGCTTTTTTTGATCGGGGAGCGCGGCAGTATGCGCTTTGGCGACCTGCAATCCGAGATTGAGGATATGAGTTCTTCGACCCTCAGCATCAGACTCTCCGAACTCGAAGGGACGGGGCTGGTGCGCCGACAGGTGTTTCCCGAAATACCGCCGCGAGTTGAATACACGCTGACGAAGGAAGGCAAGGATATACGCAAAAGCCTCTTCGCTCTCTCGAAGTTCGCCTCAAGAAAATAGCCGCTGGCTCACCCGTCACTTCAAACGCGGATCAAGTTTGTCTCGCAGCCCGTCTCCAAGTAGATTGAATCCCATCACCGCAAGGCTGATCGCCAACCCCGGATAGATCATCAGTTGCGGCGCGCTGCGCAGGAACGGACGCCCGTCGTTGAGCATTGCGCCCCATTCCGGCGTCGGCGGTTGCACGCCGAGACCGAGAAAGTTAAGACCGGATATGACTAAGAGCAGGCTCCCCATTTCCAATGTGGCGAGCACGATGATTGGCGGAATTACATTCGGGAGCAGGTGGCGAATGATGATGCGGGCAGGGGATGCGCCTATCGCCCGCGCCGCTTCGACAAACGGGCGTTCGCGCAAGGAGAGCACCAGACCGCGCACGATGCGCGCGTAAGACGCCCACCACACGCTCATCACTCCGACGAGGACGCTGCCCATCCCGACCCCGATAAAGCCTGTAATCGCCAGCGCCAAAACGAGCAGCGGAAAGGCGAGCAGCAAGTCCACTAACCGCATGATCGCCATATCCACCCACCCGCCCGCATAGCCAGCTATCGCACCGACGCTCACGCCGATCAGCAACACCAGCACAGACGCCGTCGTTGCCGCCGTCAACGACACGCGAGCGCCGTACAGCAGTCGGCTCAACAGGCAGCGCCCCAGATTATCCGTGCCGAGTGGGAACGTGAGATTCGGTGCGGCAAGTCGCTCATGCAGATGTTGAGCTGCCGGATCGTGCGGCGCGATGATGGGCGCGGCGAGCGCGAGCACCGCGAGCAGGGCGATGATGACAAGCCCGACAACCGCAGCCCGGTCATGCGCAAGTTGACGGAGGACGCCCTCTTCCTCCTGCCGCCCGGCGGCGGCAAGTCCCGCGGCTGACATCTCACTTCGCCCCGTCACGTCGAACGAGTCGCGGCGGTGCGCC
>JACCTF010000081.1 GCA_013812565.1 Pyrinomonadaceae bacterium
GTCCAGACGCGCCGGCGCAGCGTTCATTGAGCTTAACTGTGCAGCGATACCCGAAGAGTTGATCGAATCCGAATTGTTTGGACATGTTAAGGGGGCGTTCACCGGAGCTACGTCAGCGAAGCGCGGGAAGTTTGAATTAGCAGACAGGGCGACGCTGTTCCTTGATGAGGTCGGCGACATGAGTTCGCGCGTTCAAGCGAAGGTGCTGCGCGTGCTTGAAGAACAGCGCTTCGAGCCGGTCGGAAGCCAAACATCAGTGCGCGTTGATGTGCGTATCATTGCGGCGACGAATAAGCGTCTGGAAGCGGAGATAGAGAAAGGAAACTTTCGCCCAGACCTTTTCTACCGCTTGAACGTGATTCCGTTTGAAGTGACGCCCTTGCGCGAGCGTCTGGAAGATGTGCCGCTGCTGATCGAGCACTTTAATCAAAAGTTTTCGCTGGCTTACAAACGCCGGGCTAAACGTTTTGAGGATCGCGCGCTTGCTGAGTTACAGAACTACAGTTGGCCGGGCAATGTGCGTGAGTTGCGCAACATCGTCGAGCGCATCGTGATTATGACAGAACGCATCAAAGTCAGTTCGAGCGATCTTCCTCCGCTTGGCAGCGACGATCTGCCCGCCGCATCGTTCAAGTTTCCATCGTTTCGCGAAGCAAGCGAAGCTTATCAGCGCGACTTCATCAAGCGAAAGTTAATTGAAGCCGAAGGGAATGTCTCGCGTGCGGCAGAGATGTTGGGCATCGACCGAAGCCACCTCTACCGGCGTATGCGTTCGCTCGGCATTAAGGTTCGCGACGAACGCAACGTGACGCTGTAATCATGAAGCTTGGGGTACGACAATCGGCATAAAGATTGCTTGCTCCACGCGTTGACAGAAATGGGGAAATGCCGTATCTGTTTCAGTTGAGTCGCTCTCCCGATAAGTGACTTTAGGCGTGAGTCAAAGGCGCGCCGCAACAAAGAGGTACTAATGGATTTCACAACGAAAGAGCTTCTTAAGCGTTACGCAAAACTCGCCCTCGGCCAACCCTTCGCACCCGTCTTACTCAACATTTTGGTCACGTCTGTGTGCGATATGCGATGCACACACTGCTTCTTTACAGAAGAACTCGACGACCGACCGCGCAAAAAGCTGCAGATGAAGACCGAAGAAGTTCAACGCATCTCGGAAACGCTCGGCGGAAACCTGGGCGTGCTCATACTCGCCGGCGGCGAACCATTCACACGCAAAGACCTACCCGAAATCGTCCGCGCCTTTTACGAAAATAACAAATTGGAATCGGTCTATTTGATGTCCAATGGGCAGATACAGAAGCGCATCATCCCAGACGTGACGCGCATTCTCGAAGAGTGTCCAAACCTAAATATCGCCGTCGCGCTCGGCATCGATGGTCTGAAGACTCAGCACGAAAAGATTCGACAGAAACCCGGCTCGTGGGACATCGCGATTGACACTGCTCGGCAACTGCAAGCGATCAAGCGCGAATACGGACGCCTCGATATTCAAACCTGCACCTGCTTTATGAACTCGAATCAGGACACGATCTTCGAGTGGTACGACTTCCTTAAGTACGAGTTGAAGCCGGACAAAGTCAACATCAACTACATTCGCCCGCCGTCAGCTAATCCGAAGGAACTTGAGATTGATCACGCACGCTACGCTCGTCTCGCTGAAGTCATCGACGATGATTCGCGCCATGCGGCGATCAAGAACAACTACGGCGGTGATGCCGGATTCTTCAAAGCCGCGATTGACATTTACATGCATGGCTTGATTGCCAAAACACAGGAAGATCAGCAAGCGCAAATGACCTGTTATGCGGGGACTGCTGGCGGCGTGATCTACGATGAAGGTACGGTTTCATCGTGCGAGAATTTGGCTCCGATTGGAAACTTGCGCGATCACGATTGGAACTTTCAGAAGCTTTGGCTATCGCCTGCCATGCAGGAACGTCGACAGAAAGCCGCCGACGGTTGCTTCTGCACACACGAATCGAACAGCTACTATCCGAGCTTGCCCTTCAATCCGAAGCACTTGATTCAGATCAAGCGTTTGGAACGAGAGATGAAGAAAGCCAGACGTAAACTTGAGCGCGAAGAAGCGCAAGCTGATGGACTCGTCGTTAAAGCCTAAATATAGATCGCGGATGTCGGATGTTAGTCTAAAGACAACCACTGATATCCAGCATCTGACATCTGTAGCTATGTCACGATCACCCAAGATACTGATCATTTCATCGGATACCGGCGGCGGCCATCGTTCGGCTGCCGTGGCGATTGCTGCGGGCATACAGCGTTTTTTTCGTGGTGAGTCTTACACAGTGCGCGTGGTGCGTGCGATTGAAGAATCGCATGCTATTACGGAAAAGCTCGTGCGCCTCTACAACTGGCTGCTTCGTAATAAACAGCACTGGATGAAGTATCTCTATTGGAGCGTCAATCGCTTTCGCCCCGAAACGCGAAACTTTTTCTATCAGCGCAGCATTGGTTACATCCGCGATCTGTTTGAGAGGTGGTGTCCACACGTTGTGGTTAGCGTACACCCACTGACGCAGCACGCCATCGCACGCATGCTCAAGGAATTGAAGCTGGCGGACAAGATTCCGCTTGTCACGGTTGTGACAGACCCTTGCTATGGTTTTTGGCGGGGCTGGGCCTGCAACGATGTGAGTTTATATTTGGTGGCTGGCGAAGAAGCTCGGCGGCAATTGATTGACTACGGGGTCGCGCCTGAACGAATCAAGATTTCAGGTATGCCGGTTCACCCGAAGTTTGCTCTGGTTGACGAGCGAGCCGCACAGGCCGCACGTGACGCGCTCGGCCTCGACCCGTACAAGTTTACCGTGTTCGTTAACGCGGGTTGGGCCGGGGGCGGGGGAGTTCCGCAGATCTTTCGCGAACTGGTGCGCGGCGACCTTCAGGTACAAGCAATCTTTCTCGCGGGTCGCAACGAAGCCCTGCGCGTCGAAGCTGAAACGCTTGCCGCTCATGCGAAGTTCCCGGTGAAGGTTATCGGCTACTCGGATCAAGTTGAGCAATTGATGCAAGCCGCCAACGTGATGATCTCGAAGCTCGGCGGCTTGACGACGTTTGAGGCGTTTGCCTGTCGGTTGCCGATCATTGCTGATGCGACGACGACGCCGATGCCGCAAGAGGCGGGGGCCGCCAACATGATCCAGCAGCGCGGCGCAGGGGTGTTGCTCAACCACGCTTCCGATATTGTGCCGGTTGTGCGCCGCATGGTTGAAGATTCAAAGTATTATGCGGGCTTACGTGCCGCCACGGTCGGGCTGACGATTCAAGGTTCCACCAAGCGCATCGTCGAGGAGATTGTCGCTTTGATCCCCGCGCCCACGGCTGTCGTACCACAAGAAACTGTAACGCTGATTGAAACCCGCCTGGCATGAAAAATGTGGGGAGATTGATCGGCACACTACGCCACGCCACTATGTCGAGCCTCGATCTTTTGCTTTCTCAATCCGCCCGCCTCCACTCCGGGGCGGGCTTTATTTTGGAGACCAGCACTTTTGAGTTCTTTGCATGAAGGATTGCTAAAGGGTAAGCGCGCATTTATCACCGGCGGCACGCGCGGCATCGGCGCGGCCCTCTGCCAGGTGTTTGCGCGCGAAGGCGCGGATGTCGCCTTCAACTACAACACGCGCGACGATCTCGCCGAAGTGGTCGGGCAAAAGATTAAGGACTATGGCTGCCGCGCGATGCCCTTCAAAATTTCTGTGACCGACCGCCTCGGCCTAAAAAAACTAACGCGCGAACTCGTCGCGTTGTGGGGCGGCATCGACATCCTCGTCAACAATGCGGCGATCAATCGCGGCGATAATTTTGCCACCACCACTGACCGCGCCTGGGATGAGGTGATCAACACGAACGTGGGCAGCCTCTTCGCTGTGACCAAGCCAATTTACAAGCAGATGATCCGGCAGCGTCAGGGAGCCATCCTCAACATCACTTCAATCGGCGCGATCCGCGCCTTGCCAACCTCGGTTCACTATGCGACATCGAAAGCTGCCGTGATCGGCTTCACCAAATGCCTGTCGCGCGAAGCCGCCACCTTCGGCGTCACTGTCAACGCCATTGCCGCCGGCATCTTCGACACAGATCTTGCGCACACGCTGCCCGACCGCTTGATGCAGATGCATGACTTCTGGGTTTCTAAAGGCCGCTTAGGCCGACCCGAAGAACTTGCCGAGTACGCTGCTTTCATGGTCAGCGACCGCAACAGTTTTATGAACGGCGAAGTCGTCATCGTGGACGGCGGCGCGGTCACGTGAGAGAGCGTGACCGAATCTCATGAAGTTTAGTGAATTGATTCGTTTACTAAATCAAGCCACGTGAGATTGGCACACGTAGCACAGACTTCAGTCTGTGTTTGAGCCACCAGACAAAGACTGAAGTCTGTGCTACCTCGCTTGCCAAATGTCTCAATCTTCTATGTTTCGATTTAGAGAAGAATGGCTTCCGGCTCGTGAAGGAGAAAGGCTCAATCCGATATTATGGCAAGC
>JACCTF010000103.1 GCA_013812565.1 Pyrinomonadaceae bacterium
TGATAGAGAAGTAGCCTTCCTTGCTGCGCACGAACAGGCGCGGCAGTCCGCGCGGCGGCGTGATCTTCACTTTGATCTTGCGCCACTTGCCGTCGGGCGTGAAGTTCGTGGGGCGGTAGCCAATCGAATACTGGTGGCGTAGTTCTAGAGCGATGCGTTCAAAAATCTCGTTCATCTCGGCAGTAGTGTTGGGAAAGAATGCTTTGCCGCCGGAGACAGAGGCGAGTTCATCCAAGATGGCTTGACCGCCCATCCCCAGAGAACTTCCCGCATCGTTGCCGCCGAGAATACCGATGGCATAGATCAACACATCAGACTCTTTCAGCAATCGGCGCAACTCGTTGAAGGTGTAGCGCGAGTTATTATCCTGCCCGTCGCTGATCAAAAGCAGCGCCCGTTTTGGGTGAGTGCCGCGCTTGACCTTCTCGACGCCCAAGTAGCACGCATCGTAGAGCGCCGTCTCTCCCTTTGTGTCTACAAACGTTAGCTTATCAAGAAGGGCGTTGCTGTTGCGCGTGCGGTCAAGCAGAAGTTGTGCGCGCGAGTTGAAACCAATCAGAAAATACTCATCTCCCTGGTGGCTCGTGTCCATAAAGCGGGAGAGCGCATCCCTCGCGCGCATTACCTTATCGCCGTTCATCGAACCCGAGACATCAAAGAGGACGCCGACGCTCGCCGGAGCATCCGTATCGCTGAAGAAAGTAATGTCCTGGGCTTCCTTGTTGTCCTGAATAGTGAAAGCGGTTTTGTTTAATCCCGTCACGTACCGACCGTAGATGTCTGTGACGGTGACGGTGAGTGTAATTAAATCTGTGTTAACGATCTCTTGTTCTTGAGCGTCTCGGCCCGTGGTTGGCAGGGACGTGGAACTTTGTTCAGACTTGGTGGGCGGAGCTTGTTCTGGTTTCTGCTGCGCAATGCTTATGAGCGTGGAAGCTGCAACTATTACTAAGCAGACACAACAAGAGACGACAGCGGCTTTAACTCGATGGCGAGGATAAAATTTCATAAAACCTCCTGCTTCCTCAACTCCAATTAACTACGAAGCAAGACATATTGAATGTGGCCCGGACACTTGCGGCCCCCATGACCACACATCCTTGATGCACTGGTATCTGTGGAGCAACGCGGGCATTGTTAAATACATTCGGGTGAACGGGCAAAGACTTTCGTTTCCTGCTGCGGGCGAAAACTTGAGCGCATTGTAGGACACGCTACACGTCCATGCAAGACTATCATGCAAGACTCTGCGAAAAGATTTCCCGACTGTGGCTGCAACTTCTCGGGTGGCTGTGGCGTGTAAGAACGCGAGAAGGCAGAGGAAGATCGATCTGCGCTTACGTTGGAGCGCATGCTATACTCTCGCGGCGGATGTCCGCCATTATCAGGAAATTTTAAGAGTAAATAGTTCGACGCAAGTGGTTTTAGCGAGCAAGTAGCAATGTCTGAATATGTCTGCCGTTTGGGTACGCCATCGGGCGAAATCGTAACGCGCACTATTGAAGCCATTGGTCTTCAGGAAGCGCGCACGCGTTTGGAAAGCGAAGGCTTTCGCGTCTTCTCCGTCGTGCCGCCAAAATCCGCCGGCGCGTCGGCGCTAACGCTAGGAGGCCGTGCCGGTACACGCGCGCGTGTTAAAGCCGGCGACTTTCTTTTATTCAATCAACAACTCGCGGCGCTGATTCGCGCCGGTATCCCGATCCTGCAAGCCATTGCAATGCTCAGGCGGCGCGCGGCGAGCGCGCGTCTGCGGACTGTGCTCGGTGATGTCGAGGATCGGATTCGCAGCGGTTCAGCGCTCTCCGCCGCGTTTGCGGCGCAAGGGTCGCTGTTCCCGCGTATCTATACGGCTTCGATTCTAGCGGGCGAGCGTTCCGGGGCGCTTGATGAAGTGCTGGCCCGCTACGTCGCTTACATGCGGCGGAGCGTGCAACTTCGACGCAAGATTCGCGGCTCGCTCGCGTATCCAACGTTGCTGCTTGCAGCCTCCTTCGGCATGGTCGCTTTCCTGTCGCTGTACGTTGTGCCGAAGATGTCCGAACTGTTCGCGGGCTTTGGTCAAGGCGGCGCACAGCTTCCGAAAATAACGGTGATGGTGGTCGGGGTTTCGACGTGGGTCGCGAAAAACATCTTCTGGCTTGCGCCGCTCGTGATCGGCGGCACGATTGGATTTGTAGTTTGGTCGCGCACGCCCCCCGGAAGATTGACGGTTGATGGGTTTCTGCTCAAAGTTCCACTGGTCGGTCCGCTTCTACAGCAACTGGCGGCGGCGCAAGTAACACGAAGTTTGGCGACGTTGTTGGCCGGTGGCATTACGCTCGTTGAATCATGGGAGATCGCCGCCGAGTCGATCACCAATCGTGAGCTGCGCCGGCGCAGTTCGGCCATCTTGCCGCTGATTCGTGAAGGCCGGTCGTTTACCGAAAGCTTGGCGGCCGCCGGATGGGTTCCTGAACTTGCGCTTGATATGATCGGCGTCGGCGAGCGATCCGGTTCTTTGCGCGAAATGCTGGAAGAAGTTGCAGGCTTTTATGATGCGGAGGCCGAAGTGCGGCTTGAACAGTTGACGACGGTGCTTGAACCTGCAATCCTGCTTGTTATGGGCGGGATCGTCATCACCATCCTGCTCGCGATCTACCTCCCAATCATTCAATCAATCTCAAACGCGGCGGGACGCTAAACCGAAAATAATTCTATCCCCCTCACCGGAGCTCGCACGGATGAAACAGCTTGCTGAAGAAATAACGGTAACCATTCCTCCTTTCGAAAAGGAAGAAGCGCTGTACGAGGCTGCCGCGTCGGACGAGGCTCGTGCGCCGGAGCCGGTAGAAGTAGCGGAAGCAGAGGCGCCGCCCGAAGTGCGTGCCGCGCGGGATCTCGCCCAGCGCTATCGTCTTCCCTATATTGATCTGCTTCCGGTAAATGGCGATTCACCGATTGACTATATGCTGCTCGGTGAAATCCCGGTTGACTTAATGGTGCGCTACCAGTTTGTGCCGCTCAGTCGCGACGGGGATCGGCTTCATATCGCGATGGCCGACCCCACCGACCTCGAGCGCTTCGACGAACTATCAAGCGCCTTGCGCGGCGTGTCCCCATACGGACGCATCGTGCCTTCGGTCGCAACCGCCGGGGCGATTGACATTGTGCTGCGCCGGGGCGACACGACGCAGCGCTTGTTGCATGAAGCCGCGTCCGGCTTTCGCATCTCGCTCGTTAAAGAGACCGAGCACGGCGAGGAGGTGCTTGACCTTGATCGTTTGGCGACCGATTCGGACATGTCGCCGATTATCAAATTGGTTGACACCATCCTCTACAACGCGATGGAATCGCGCGCCTCCGACATTCACATCGAAACGCGCGATACCAAAGTACAAGTCAAATACCGCATTGACGGTGCGCTCTACGAAAAGGCTGAGCCGATTGACCTCTCTTACCACCAAACGTTGATCTCGCGCATCAAGGTGATGTCGGAACTCGACATCGCCGAGCGAAGGGTTCCGCAGGACGGACGCTTTCGCGTGCGCTACAAAGGCCGCAACGTAGACTTTCGCGTTTCGATCATGCCGACCGTGCACGGCGAAGATGCGGTGATCCGTATTCTTGACAAAGAGCAGATCAACGAATCGTTTCGCGACCTAAACCTCGATGTCGTCGGATTCGCTGAAGAAGACGTGCGCAAGTTTCGCCGCTACATCGCCGAGCCTTACGGCATGGTGCTGGTCACGGGGCCGACCGGTTCCGGCAAAACAACCACGCTTTACGCCGCGCTCAACGAAATCAAGAACGAAGAAGATAAGATCATCACCATCGAAGACCCGGTTGAATATCAATTGCAGGGAATTACGCAGATTCCGGTGAACGAAAAGAAGGGCTTGACGTTTGCGCGCGGCTTGCGTTCCATCCTGCGCCATGATCCCGACAAGATCATGGTCGGCGAAATCCGTGATTCCGACACGGCGCAGATCGCAATCCAATCCGCCCTCACGGGTCATCTCGTATTTACTACCGTACACGCTAATAACGTCATTGATGTGATCGGGCGCTTTCTCAATATGGGCGTTGAGCCATATAACTTCGTGTCGTCTCTGAACTGCGTGCTGGCGCAGCGTCTGGTGCGTATGCTCTGCACCGTGTGCCGCCGCCACTATCAACCGTCGGATGAAGAGTTGATGGAGTCAGGGCTGCATCCTGAACAGCATCGTAACCGCATCTTCTATCAAAGCGTTGGTTGCGATACATGCAACCACACGGGTTATCGCGGCCGAACAGCGATTCACGAATTGCTCGATCTATCCGATAACGTTCGCGAGATGATCATCGAGCGCCGCCCGGGTTCTGAAGTACGCCGCGCGGCCGAAGCCGAAGGGTTGTCTTCTCTGCGCGAATCCGCGTTGCAGAAGGTTTTCGCCGGCGTATCGACGCTGCATGAGATTAACCGCGTAACGTTTGTTGAAGAGGTAAAGGCCCTGCACCACTGAGCTTTCGGAAGAGTTCAAAGTATGAGGAGTACGAACTTTGGAGTACGCGGTTGCCGGGCGCAATTTTTATTCAGTTCAACAACTCTGTACTCCGCACCGAGAACTCCGAACAGTTGATTACTCACCTTGCGCAAGCAAGGCACACGTGGTAGAAGCTAGCTTTAAGGGAACTATTTCGACGAATGCGGCGTGTGAACAGGTGAGTGCCTCGTCTGGCCTCCGTCGGCGCAGGTCCCGCCCGAACGGGCGATGTTGAAAAAATCCGGTTCGCCCACCCCGACCAAGCGACCGCAATGAAAAAGTAACGTCGAGTTAACGTGTTCGTCATCCCCGAAGACGAAGATTGAACAATCTATAGATCAAGCCTGGAGAAGCTCAAAATGAAACCTTCTGTTTACGCCAAATCATTTGCCGCGTTCGCAGTCATCATCTGTCTGCTTGTCGCACCGGTTCCGGTGCTCGCCAAAAAAGGTGACAAGAATTTCAAGCGCGGTGAGCAGTATGAGGCGCCGCAACAGTGGGAGCGTGCCGCGCAGGAGTACGCGCTTGCGGTCGCCGCCGACCCAAAGCGCGTCGAGTTTCAGTTGCACTACCGGCGCGCATTGTTCAACGCTTCGCAGATGTTTATGGAACGTGGCCGCACGCTGGCCGAGCAGCGCGACTACACAGGTGCTTACAACAATTTCCGGCAAGCTTATGGCTACGATCCGGTTAACGAACTCGCGCAGTCGGAGATGGAGCGGATGCTGCGTCTACAGCGCGAGAAAGAGGGCATAGTCGGTGATGATAATGGAGCAAGGGATGGCGGCAGCACGGCCGGAAAGGGCGGCAGCCCTGCGGGCGCAAGGATCACTCCCACGTCATATCAGGAGGGTGCCGGAAACGGCGCACCGCGCGGCGCTCAACAAGGAGATTTGCTGCCCGCACGCGGCGAGCACGTTCACTCTGTAATCAGGTACGACGACCTTGAGCTTGAAACCGTCATTCGCAACCTCGCCGAGCAACTCGACCTCAATATTGTCTTTGATAACCAGTTTCCCAAGCGGAAAATCAGCATCAACTGGAAAGGTCTGACCGCTGCCAGGGCGCTTGATAATATCTTCCTGTCCAACAATCTGTTCTTCCAGAAATTGGATCGCCGCACCATTCTTGTCGCCGATCAGAACAAGCGACCCACCTATCAGCAACTCGTCTTGCGCACTTTCTACCTGTCGAATATCGTACCAGACAAAGCGCAGAAGCTTATTCAAACAGCAATCCCACCTTCGCCGGGACGCGGGCAGACGATTGTGGTAGCGAACGATACCACCAACAGCATCACGGTGCGCGATACGCCGGAGAACGTCCGTCTGATCGGTGATCTAATCCGGAGCGTCGATAAAGACCGCGCCGAAGTCGTGATGGATGTCAGCATCTACGAAGTGTCGCGAACAGATCTGATGCAGTTAGGCAATCAGGTCGGCTCAAATTTTGGAGGCACAAGCGGCCTTAACATTCTCGGAGGCAGCCGTGATGTGGCACAGCGGGTGGGCGGCGCGATACCGACGGCGCTCGGTGCTGCTCTCCTGATACCTTCTTCGACTCTCACCGCACTGCAAAGCAGGGATCGAACAAACCTGGTCGCACGAACGCAGCTTCGCGCTTTCGACAATGAGCAATCCGTCGGGCGCATCGGTAAGAAGATACCGATCCAGACTGCCACAGTCCCAAACTATGGTTTCAGCGGCCAAAATAACAATAATCAGGGAAGTGGTACTGCTAATCCCGGAGCCTTCGGAAACTATGGCTATCCCGTAATCCAGTATCAAGATACCGGTTTGATCTTCAAGTTTAAGCCGCAGGTGTTCCCGAACTTAGACGTGCAGGTCACAATGGAGATTGAGTCGAGCGATGCGTCTGTCTCCGGCTCCACGGATAACCTCACGCCGGTTATCAGCCAACGTACAATCACCGGGACGACGCGCATCCCCAACAATCGCACGACGATGGTTGCCAGCGTCGCGCAAAACCAAGAGATACGCGGACGGCAAGGATTGCCACTGCTTGGCCTGATCCCCGTTCTGGGTCGCCTCTTCACTGCGCCAAAGCGTAACGATGTGCAGACGGACATCGTCATCATGGTAACGCCGCATGTGCTGCGTGCTCCATCCGTGACGCCGCGCGACGAGGAGATGCGACCGAGCGGTACGCTGCAAACGCCGACCACCGAATCGCTTGCATCGCTGGTGCAGGAAGCAGATCGCGAAGATCAGCTTGCGGCGGCGCGAAGGATTCCGACAAACGTGTCCATACAGTTGCCTAACCTCGAAGTGCCGCCCGCTTACGTGCCTGCGCCGAAGATTATGATGGGTGCCGCAAACGCTTCCGGTATAAACAGTGCGGCGACGACAAACGCCCTAAATACGGGCGCTGCGTTCGCGCCGCCCGGCTTGCTTCCGATTAGTTCAGCAGTGCTCGCGACTTCGGTTAGCGCAACGACGATTGCGAAAGAGCTTCTTAATCCTTCCTCAGCCGCTTCGTCTACCACGAAGGAGACGGCGAAATCGTCGGCTGCGAACGCAACATCGAAACCGGCGAGCGTCGCCGAATTACATCTATTGTCTCAACAACAGATGATGCGCATCGGCGAAAAGCGAAGTTTGATGGTGACGCTGAAAACGGATGCTCCACTTAGCATGGCGGTCGCTAAGCTTCGCTTCAATCCACACGTCGTTGCCATCCGCTCTGTCGCGAAAGGCAATCTGTTCGCGGATACGAAAAGCGAACCCATGATTACTCATGCCGTTGATCAGAAGGGCGGGTTGCTCTTATCAATCGCCCCGGGGGCCGGAGCCGCGCCAATGCTCGGCGCGGGTGTGCTGTTTGTTATTGAAGTCGAAGCAGTTGGGGTGGGCGAAAGCGAACTCAGCTTCGGCACAGACAACGTGCATTTCCTCACTTCCGACGGACGTAATATCTCGCCGCAACTCAGTCACAGCTACCTAGCAGTGAAGCAGTAGATGAAATTTTTGGGAAGGTATAACTGTAGCCGGGTGCGGCGGCATAGCAGAGGCGGAGAAGAAACCGCTGCCATGTCGCTGCACCCTTCGGTTCTATCACGACCTCGCGCCGAAAAAGGTTTCACGCTTATTGAGCTGGTCATTACTTTAAGCGTCTTGACGATCCTCACGCTCGGCGTTATCCCGCTTATTAAAACTTCAGTCAAGCGCCAACGCGAACAGGAACTGCGCGAAGCCTTGCGCGAGATGCGTACTGCCATCGAGGATTTTCACCGCGACGCGATGGGTGGACCATGTGCCTCCGCTGCTGGTCCCGGAGTCAATCCAGGATTAGTTCCAATAGGTCAAGCTCAGCCGGGGGCAATTCCGGGAGCGGGTCCTACTCCGGGAGCGGGTCCTATTCCAGGAATGGCCCAGTCGCCGCTTGATCCGCGCAGTCGAGTCACAATTAGCGACTGTACAATCTTCAGTGTTGATAATCTTGATCGTTACCCGCCAAAGCTTGAGACGCTTGTCGAAGGCGTTAACGTCATGCCGCGCGGCGGGCCGCAAATTCCAACCGATCCATTCAAAGGAAACGCAACCGACAACAAGCTGCTGTCGTTAAAGAAGAAAGTGTATTTACGCCGGGTTCCGGTTGATCCAATGACCGGCAAAGCTGAATGGGATCTGCGCTCAAACTATGATCCGGCGGATAAGACCTCATGGGGCGGCGAAAATGTTTTCGATGTCCGCTCAAAGTCCGAAGCGACGGCGCTCAACGGAGAGAAGTACAGTGAGTGGTAGACACCGTGGGCAGCAGGCAGTGTGCAGTAAGAAGATGCTGGGAAACCTAAAGCAAACCACATCCGACAAGAGGCGTAAGGCGGTAAACGAACAAAGTTCCATTGCCCACTGCCTGCCGCCTACTGCCCACTCTCGTGGTTTCACGCTGCTTGAATTGATGATTGTCATTTCGATCATCGTGATTCTCGCTTCGATTGCGTTGCCGCAATATCAGAAGTATGTGCTGCGCGCGCAGGAAACCACGCTACGCCATAACCTTCATACCATGCGTAAGCTGATCGATCAGTATGCTGCTGACAAAGGCAAGCTTCCGCAATCGCTCGACGACATAGTGACTGCCGGGTACATGCGTGAGGTTCCCGTTGACCCGATGACTGAACAGAAAGATTGGAATCTTGTGATGGGTGAGGATACAAGCTCTATCGAAGGCGGGCAGGGGATGACGGATGTACGCAGCGCATCGACCGAGCTTTCATCCGTAGACACGCCGTATAGCGAGTGGTAAAAGCAGAGGCGACGCGGACTTTGAATGTCGACAAATCCATTTAAGAAACTTGTTAAGACTCAGTTCCCAACCGTTGCTCTCGGACTCGGTGGCGGTACGGCGGACGTGGTGGTGCTGGAACGTCGACGTCAAACTTATACTATCCAGCGTGCGGCTTCGGTTGAGTTGCCGGAAGGCGTGCTTAGTCCGAGCTTCCATGAAATAAACATTATTGACCAGGATGAACTAAGCGCTGCGCTGCTTGAGCTTGTGACGAATGCTGGATTAGGACAACAAAAGAAGTGGTCCGTGGCTCTGCCGGAAACGGCTGCACGCACGATGATCATTGCGCTTGAAACCGTTCCCGCATCACGCGGCGAGTTGGAAGAAATGTTGCAGTGGAAGACGGAGCGTAGTTTCGGCGCTTCGCTTGAGGAGATGCAAGTTTCTCGCCAGCGTTTGCCGCTCGATACGCAAGGGCGCACACGCTACCTTGTCACCGGCATCCGCTCCACAGTGCTTGCCGAGTATGAAGTAATATTCGCCCGGCTCGGGTGGCAAGCTGGCCTTATCCTGCCGCGCCACTTAGGCGAAGCATGGTGGTTAATGAAAACGAACGCGGCGACGGATTCGCTGTTGGTCAGCGGGCACGATGAAGGATTCACCGCCCTCCTGTTGCGTGGCGGCCAGCCGTTGATTGTGCGCAGCGTCGTATGTGACCGGCAGGATCAGGCAGATGAACTGCACCGCTTCCTTCTCTTCTACCATCAGCGTGTTGCTGCTCCGACCGAAGACGGCCATTCGGAGTCGGCCA
This sequence comes from Pyrinomonadaceae bacterium, assembly GCA_013812565.1. GTDB lineage: Bacteria > Acidobacteriota > Blastocatellia > Pyrinomonadales > Pyrinomonadaceae > JACCTF01. The sequence continues at coordinate 9,565 of JACCTF010000103.1, forward strand.
TTGCGCACCTGCTTGTCGCCGGCAGCGGATTAGATCAGCATGAGGTAAGCGCCGTCATCACCGAAACTCTCTCCGTAACACCCCGCACTCTCGATGCTGAAGACCTTCGCCTTGTACTCCCTTCAAACAACCTCGACTTCCACCGCTTTATCGCGCCTGCCGGGCTTGCCGCCCTGGCGTGGGACTGAAAAGCAGATGTCGGATGTCGGGTATTAGATGTTAGTAACGAACTTGTTCTAATAACATCTGACATCTGCTCTTCTGAAACTTTCGGTACACAGTAATCGTAACAGGGAAGCGTTATGGTGACGGATGCACATGCCATGTCGTTCGAGACCACGGCCGTAAGCGACGGTGAACTGG
>JACCTF010000109.1 GCA_013812565.1 Pyrinomonadaceae bacterium
GTCCATGTGTGAGGGCTTCGACGACCGCTGCACGGTTCTCCCAAAATATCTGCCAAGGTTGTTCATCTGCCAGCATAGTGGCTGATTATAGCTAGCTTCTTAAAAACGGCGCTCCTGCTAAAATGTAGGTAGAATGAGGCACATTTTAGGCAAAGCGCCCCAATGGGTAGTAATTGATCGTTGACAGAGTTTGGAGCAGAAGGGCCTCTCAACTTACGCTGCTCCGGTCAAAAGCGGGGCGCCCGCACACGTCCCGCTTTTGACACTGTCAACGATCTTTGTAAATCCGCTTTTTGTAAAATCAGCCGCCAACCACATAGCTCACTTCTGCAGGCGTTATCCCACAATCAAGCTCAAAGAGAGACTGTACAGGCATCTTTGATTGTTGGAGATTAGCTCGGTACGGCATCGGCAAATTCGGCGCTGAGAAGATTGATCGAATGCTTCGCTAAACACTTTCCGTTAAACAATTTGTTGGCTGCTGGAGAGGGGAAGTGTATAATCCTCGACCGGCGGCATCCCAATCGGGTAGCTCCTACCGCATGTCCCTAGCAAATTGTTCCCATCTTCATCGTGCGCAAAGCGGTGAAAAATCCCATTTCACGGCTCAGTCGCATTTAAAATATAGTTCTTTGTTGTAATGAAAGAGCATTTCCTATGTCAGACCTCGATAAATCTTCACCGCTTCGTTGCCACATCACACTTCTTCCGTCACGCCAATCGGCTTATCTTCGCTTTACGTTAATCTTGAGTTTGGCGGCTTTGCTCGTCACGTCTCCCCTTAACTTCGCTCGCGTGACGCAGAGCGTCCATGCTTACAGCGATGATGCGCAAGCGGCTTTGTCTCGGAAGTCCGACAAAATGCTGAAGCGGGTCTACCGCACGGCCCGAGCAAAATCGATTGGCGGCAACGCTGCCCAGTCGGCAGATGATGTCGACGCAGAGATCGAGCAGCTTTCGAGGGTTGCGGGCGTTCGGCGGAAGCCAAATGGAAAGCTTACCGTCGGATTGACCGTGCGACTTGCCAACGATAGCGTCGCCCCGTTGAGGAATGCGGGTTTCAGGATTGGGGCGCGCATCGGCGATGTCGCGACGGTTGAGGTAGAGGCAGAAAGATTGCCGGAACTTGCCGCGCTTCCGGCGGTGCGCAAGATGTCGGCAGCCGTCTACCGCTATCCGACCAATGACCGTGCGCGACAAGCGGTGAAAGTAGACAACACCGCAGCGCAGCGTATTGTTTCGCAGACAGGGCGCGGCGTTGTCGTTGGAATTGTCGATTCAGGCATTGACTTCCGCCACGCTGATTTCCTCGTGCCGAACAGCAGCCCACCGCGCACACGTATCAAGGCGCTGTGGGATATGTCGGACTCGCGCGGCGATTACACACTGTCTGATCCAACCATTCGTAATGGCATCGTTAGGCTTGGTCATCTCTTTACGGAAGCGGACATTAATGCCGCTTTGCAAGGCACCGGCACAGTTGAGCATAAAGATTTGAATGGTCACGGCACGCATGTCGCGGGCATCGCGGCGGGCAGTGGACTTGCCGGACCGACGCCCGGTCTCTACGCCGGTATCGCTCCCGAAGCTGATCTTGTGATTGTCAAAGCCACCCGTTCAACCGACGACGGGGGCGGCTTTCGCAACGACGACCTGATTAGCGCAATGCTCTTTGTCAAACAACAAGCCGCCGCTTCGGGCAAACCCTTTGTCATCAACATGAGCCTCGGTGGACACGCTGGCCCACACGACGGAACAAACGATGACGAGCGCGCCATCGATAATTTGGTGAACGAAGCGCCGGGTCGCGCCGTGTGTGTCGCCGCCGGAAACGAGGGTGATGAAGCTATTCACGCAGGTGGCAATGTGCCGGCGGGCGGCGAAATCGAACTCAAACTCGATGCTCCATCCACATCCCCAAAATTTCTCGATCTCTACTACTCCAATGCCGACCGATTCAGCGTGACAGTGACCCGACCGGACGGCGTCCAAATTGGTCCGGTCGCATTTACAGAAAACTTCGTCAACGGAGCGGGAAGCGATCCATACATCAAGGTCTACAACGCGACCGATCCGCAGAACGGCAAACACGACATCTACATCACTTTTACCGACAGCGCGAAAGACCTGGGCACGACCTGGACTTTCAAAGTGCTTGGCGACGACGTGCGATCCGGCGGGCGCTTCGATGCGTGGATCGGCGATGGCAGCTTTACAACCTATGTCGATAATTCGCGCAAGGTCTCTTCGCCCGGCACGTCGCAGGGCGCGATCACGGTCGGGGCCTACGTCTCGCGCTCAGTAAGGCTCGAAATTGGTAGCGCCGCACCATTTACCAACGCCGGGCCGACGGCCGACGGGCGGCAGAAGCCTGACATCAGCGCGCCGGGTTACTTTTTGTATTCAGCCAAGTCTGCGGATTCCAGCTTCGGCAGCGGCAACCCGGTTGATAACGATAGCTTCCATTCGGGCGCCGCCGGCACTAGCATGGCGACCCCGGTCGTTGCGGGTGGCGTCGCGCTTTTGCTACAAGCAAATCCAGGTCTCGCCAGTGATCAAATCAAAGAGTTCCTGAAGAACACGGCTGATCATGATGGCTTCACGGGGCCGTCGGGTTGGAACGACCGCTTCGGTTTTGGCAAATTCAACATTACTGCGGCACTGTTAGCGGCAGGCGCGGCCCCCCCTCCACCACCAGCGTCAACTAATTCAATTGACGGTTCGCGGTACTTCGTGCGGCAGCATTACCTTGATTTCCTGGCGCGCGAGCCGGAGACGGCAGGCTCGGACGCGTGGGTTAATATCCTTAATCAATGCGGGGCCGGTGATACGTCCTGCGACCGAATTGAAGTGTCCGCCAGTTTCTTCCGCAGTGAAGAGTTTCAAATCAAGGGATACTTCGTCTACCGCTTCTACAAGGTGAGTTTGGAGCGGCTGCCGGGCTATCAGGAGTTTGTACCGGACCTGGCACGCGCCACCGGGCAGACGCCGGAAGAGCGCGATTTAAGGAAGCAAGCGTTTACCGATGATTGGGTGACGCGTCCTGAGTTCAGGGCAAAGTACGATGGCACGTCGAATACGACGTATGTTGATCAATTACTATCGACCGCGGGCGTGGTGCTCGCGAGTCGCGCGGCGCTTATCAGCGATCTGGACCAGGGAAGAAAGACGCGCGCCCAGGTCTTGCGCACAATCGTTGAAAGCCCGGAAGTCTACAACAAAGAGTACAACGGAGCATTCGTCGCAATGCAATATTTTGGTTACCTCAGACGTGACCCGGAGACCGACGGCTACAATGCGTGGTTGCGCGTGATCAACGGCAATCCGGCGGACTACCGCACGATGGTCTGGGGCTTTGTCACTTCTGTGGAGTACCGCAAACGCTTCGGTCAGCCGTAACCCCATCGCGCCGCTGCAATGCTCAAAACGCCGAAGACTCCAAGATTGTGAAGTACAGATTGGTAAAGCTTGGGGCGCTCTTAACGTTTTGGCGGTTTAAAATCTAAATCAGGCAACACAACAATTGGAGACGCGGCAGCGTCGTCGCACAAACTTTAAGTCTGTCGTGTCGCCTCTATCACAGACTTGAAGTCTGTGCGACATCGTCCCCATCTGCTGTGCGTCGATTTAGGGAGGTTTGACACTGTGCTTTGTGCACAGCGAGCTTGCCCTGCCGTGGGGCTTGTGCTTAGAATGCCCGTTCCCGGTCGCTCGGTATGTATAGTGTATAGCGCTTGCGAGCGAATGAAAGGCGCATGTAGTAATGCGCCACCAGAATCTTAAAGTGTTTTTAGTTGGGAGGCTTTTTAAGTGACGCGAGCTCTTCGTTCGGTTAGTTTAATCACGACGCTCTTACTCTTTCTCGGTGCATTCACATTTGCTTTGGCGCAAACTGCTGATCCCTTCGTTGCGCAGATCACTGCTTCGGATCGCGACTCTTTTGCCGGTGACATCAGCGGCGATGGTCGCTTAGTCGTCATCGAATCAAACGGCAACATTGCGACTGAGAATCCAGACAACGCCGACGGTAACCGCGAAATCTTTCTCTTCGATTACGCGCAGCGTCGTATCTTTCAAATCACTCGTACCAGAAGCACGCTTAAACCTCCTCCGACTCCAACACCCAGCCCCACGCCGAGGCCGGGGGACCCAAGCACCATTGACATCGAAGTCAGCAACAACAAACCCGTCATCAGCAATGATGGTCGCTTCATTGCCTTTAGTTCTAACGCGCCGACTCCTGCGAGCTTTGATGGAAGCGATGCCGCGAACCGCGCGGCGCTTGCCGCTGACGGTAACCAAGAGATTTTTCTCTACCAGATTCCAGCGCTTCCGAACGCAGATTTAACGAGCGGCACGGATGTGCCACTGGTCGATCTGGCAAGCGGTACGTTTACGTCCGTGACGAACACTCCGGCAAGCCGCACTCCGCAGCCCGGTAGCGCAAACGTCGCGCCCTTCGCCGCCTTTGACAATCGCGATGTCGCGGTTAACGACAACGCTTCGATTGTGGCCTTTGTCTCAACGCGCAATCTCGCAACGGTTAATGGAGGAACTAACACGGATGCTAACCCGGAAATTTTTGTCTTTAACCGCAACACGGGTGCGTTCGCGCAAGCAACAAACACACAGGGGCGTTTTGTTTTCAACGAAAACGTTTCGCTTTCGGGTGACGGTTCGGTGATGGCCTTTATCTCCAGCGGAAACATTCCTGAAACGAGCGGCGGGACAGGCAACAACGCTGACGGTAATGTGGAAATCTATCTGGCAAACTTCAACGGCACGACTGTTACATCCATGCGTCAGGTGACGCGGACCGCTGCCGCAAATTCCAATGCGAGCGTCAACATTCTAAGCCCCGGGAATCGCTTAAGCCGGAACGGAAGTTTCCTTGCCTTTGAATCAACGGCGAACCTCGGCAGCGACAACGCAATTCAAGCTACGACCACTAGCTTCCTTTACAACGTCAGCGCCAATACATTTACACAGGTTGGCCCGCGCCCGACATCCGGCGGCGATGTATTACGCTTCCCGACCTTTACTGGTGATAACAGCACGCTTGTCTTCGCTTCGGCTTTGAACTTTCGCGCCGACGGTTCAGCTCCGACATCGTCCACTGATGGCTTAAATCCCGGTACTGGCCCGAATGACCGACGAGTGCAAATATTTTCTACTCCCATTGCATCGCCGAACAATTTCACGCGCCTTACGAATACACCAACATCAACTAATGCTACCTCGTTCGGCACAGCCGCGCTGCAACCATTCCCCACCAACACGCTGCGACGCATCGCTTTCAGCTTAGCGCGGACGGAGCTTGGCGGAGGCAACGCGGATAATTCCACAGAAGCCTTCTACCTGCTTACGCCGCCCACGACGAGCGACACGCCCGCTTCAGCGAATGCAATTTCATATTTAACAGGAGCAACCCGCCGCGACGTAGTTGCGACGAACCCCACCGCTCCGGCCGTTTCCAGTCTTGCTCCGGGCATGCTTGCCTTTGCTCGTTCAAGTCAGTCGCTTGCTCCGTCGGAGCGCAACGCGGAGAGCGCCTCAGAACGACGCAGATTCCCACTGCCCGTTGAACTAAACGGTGTTTCCGTTTCGATTAATAGTGCCGCTGCCGGTCTCCGCTTTGTAAGTCCGGGTGAGATCAGGTTCGTCGTGCCCCCTGGACTTGCGGCTACTACAGGCACTAATACTTACCCCATTGTAATCAATAACAACGGAGCTGTGATCCGCAGTACAATTCAGATTACGCCCGCACAACCGGACATCTTCACCCTCGGAGACGGCACAGGCAATCGTGCCAGCGTGATGAACCAAATGATGATGCCCGAGCCATTCAACGTCACAGTAGTAAACGCCGCGGGTGAGACGGTGCCGACTGTGTTGAGCATTTTGTTAACCGGCGTACGCAACGTGCAGGCGAGTCAGGTCACTGTGCGGATTGGAACGACGGACATTACCGGCGCGGCCATTCAGTTCGTTGGGCCGACCGAGACGCCCGGCACTGATCAAATCAATGTGCAACTGCCTGCATCGCTTGCCGGGGCCGGAGATGCGCCGATCATTGTTAATGTCACCATCAGCAGTCAGACTTTCTCCAGCCGCCCGGTAGAAACAGCGCCGCGCATCAGTATCAATTAACCGGAAACAGTTTGGAGTTCAAACTTTAGTTAGCTTGCCTTTATGAGGACAATAGCCTAAAGGGTGAACTCTGAACTCCACTAAACATCGACTTTGGTATTCGTCGCATGCAATGCGCATAGGACTTGATGGAATTTCGTTGGTGGAAGCGCGGACGGGCGTCGGGCACTACACATTTGAGTTGGCCCGTGGTCTTGCAGAGGTGGCTCCCGATGATGAATTTGAATTAGTTTCGCCCTTTCCTTTTACCTCCCTGATTGCCGATGGAAGCGACCAGGGCCTGCCATCAAATTTGCGCATTGTCCGCGCTGAAGTGAATGCGCTCAAGAAGCGCTGGTGGACAATCGGCCTGCCGCTCTACGCCCGACAGTCTGCGCTGACACTCTTTCATGGCACCAACTACAATGTACCGCTGTGGCACAGGTGCCCTACGGTGGTGACGATTCACGATCTCTCTCTGTTTCTTTATCCAGAGACGCACGAAGATCATCTCGTGAGACGTGCTCACCGCAGACTGCCCACGATGGCGCGCACAGCCGACTTGATCATCACGCCCTCAGAAAGCGTCAAGCGCGAGGTTTGCGAACACCTGCCGGTTAAAGCGAGCAAGGTGGTGGCGGTGCCGGAAGCGCCGCGTCGTTCGTTTCGTCCGATCCCGCTGGAACACACCATCGAAACGAGACGACGGCTTGGCATTGAAGATGATTTTCTACTTTTCGTTGGAACCGTCGAGCCGCGTAAAAATCTGCTCACGCTGGTGCAAGCGTTTGATGAAATCTTGCGCACAACAACGCTTCGTCCGCAGTTGGTGATCGCCGGAAAGCGAGGATGGCTTGTTGATGATCTGTTCTCTTACATCAAGCGCACCGGCATCGACGAACGCATACTGTTCACAGGGTATGTTTCAGACGAAGATCTCTGTGCGCTCTATTCATCATGCCGCGTGTGCGTCTATCCATCTTTGTATGAGGGGTTCGGTTTGCCGCCGCTCGAAGCGATGGCCTGTGGCGCTCCGGTAGTTACAACGCGCATCCCGCCGATCATCGAAACCGTGGGGCAAGCAGCGCGCTTGGTTGTCCCCAAAGATGTTCGCGCGCTTGCCCAGAGCATAATTGAATTATTGCAAGACGCCGACGAGCGGCAGCGTCTTTCTTACGCTGGACTTGAACGCGCCGCAGAATTTACTTGGGAGCGAACCGCCCGCCGGACGTTGGACGTTTACCATCAAGCGCTCGGCGCGGGAGCGGAGAAGCAGCGAGCCGCCAGTGCATAGAATGTAAAAAGTGAAAGGCCGACTCCCCGGGGAATCGGCCTTTCATCTTTTGAGTTTATAATACCGTCCGGCGACGCTAGAAGCGGTTTCGATACTCCACTGAAGTGACAAAGCCCCAGACCATCGTCCATGCGTCGTCAGGGTTGCGGTCGAGCACCTTCAGCCACGCGGTGTAGCCATCCGGCTCCGGATCACGTCGGAGATAGCCGAAGTATTGCATCGCGACGAATGCTCCGTTGTACTCCTTGCGGCTCACCTCGTTGCTCTCCGCCACATGGCGCACCACATCAGCTCGCGTCTTTCTGCCTGCCTCCAGATCGCTCACCAGTTGATCACGGCTTGCCAGTTGTGCGCCTGCCGTGCGCAGCAACTCATCCACGAAAGCGGCGTTCGCCATAACGTCATATTTGGCTTTGAAGTCCGCGCGCTGCGCCCACACATTGGCAAACTGCGTCTTCTTCGCTTCACGTTCTTCGGGAGTCCGCCCGGTGACGCTCGCCATGTCCGGCGTGAACTCGGCATAGCGCGGCATCCGTCCTAAGCTGGCTTTATAGAAGCGGTACACCCAGTAGCCTTTGATCTGGAACTCTTCCGATTGGAAGAACGACTTTGAGACTGCCACGAGGCCGCATTCCTTGTCGTTGCGGTCGCAACGGTTCATCACCCCGACCCAGGCGTTGAATCCGTCGGGTTCGGGAAACCGGCTCAGAAAATCGACATACTGTTGCTGGACGAAGAAATCCGCGTCATCAATGGTGATACGTTGAGTTGTACCGGGTCGCAAACGCAGCGGCTTGACTTTGATGTTGCCGTAATAGAGTTCGGAAGGCAGGTTCGGATTCTCTGTAATAATCCTTAAGGTGGGCGCGCTCTGGCTTTGGGCCAACGCGCTGATCGAAGCAATGGCTAGCGTGATTATGACAATGAGAATCTTTCGCATCTTACTTTTCCTCGGTATTAATAAACGCATGTGATTGGCCTGGTGGGGTTGGAAGATGAATGAGAGCGCTCGGGAAGGCTCTTGTCAATTGACTGTGCCGGGGCTGTCGTGCGGTGCTCCAACAACGCGAAGCACTGTAACTTGTTCCACAAACGTTTGTCAATAAACTCTGTTTAACCTTCAGTGTCCAAATCGGTGGTTCTAAGTACCACAGGCTAAATTTGGATGTCAATTATGGGGTCCGCTGGGCTGACCAGAGCGAAGATGCGAATTGTTAGACTTAGCCCCCTTGCAAGCACTTCGAAAACTGGCTACTTTGTGCAACTTAATTTGTAACATCCGAATTAGTAGCTCGGGTCAGTCATAAGCGCTTTGCCGAACGGCCGAGAGTCGCCGGCCGAAGATTGTTGCTTCAACGAGCAATCGGCTCGTCATCTTTCATCAACGCTCTGTTTTTAACTACAAGCCCGGAGTAATGAACCGATGGACTTCGATGTCAATGACCTTGCCGGACGCACACTGAAGCAAAACAGGGTCGCTGTTTTTATTGTCGCTTACAATGCCGAGAAACATATTGAAAAAGTTCTCAAACGAATCCCGGTATGGGTCGCGGAATCGCTTGCAGAGATTTATATCATCGATGACCATTCGACGGATAAGACCGTTGCCGCTGCGGAGAAGGTTGACTGGCCGAAGCAGTACGCGCCGCTGCGTATTTATCGAACTCCGTACAACCAAGGATACGGCGGGAATCAGCGACTCGGTTACCTGTACGCAATCGCCCAGGGTTTCGACATCGTTGTTCTTCTGCACGGCGATGGTCAGTACGCGCCGGAAGCCTTGCCGCATATCCTCGCCCCTTACGCCGAAGGCGCTGAGGTCGTCTTTGGCAGCCGCTTCATCAACTCCAGGAATGCCATCAGGGGCGGGATGCCGCTGTATAAGTGGTTGGGCAACCGAATACTGACGAGCGCTCAGAACCTGATCCTCAACTCACACATGTCCGAGATGCACAGCGGCTACCGATCCTACCGCACGTCGGTGCTGAAGCGGATTCCGTTTACCGATAACAGTCTCGGCTTTGCCTTCGATGCCGACATTATTATCCAACTGCATGCCGCCGGGTATCAAATCACGGAGGTGGCGATTCCAACCTACTATGGCGATGAGATATGTCATGTCAACGGGATGCTCTACGCCTGGCAGTGCGTTAAATCCGCTCTTAAATACAGGCTCATGCAATACGAGATTTTCTATGATCCGAAGTTCGACATACGGTCGAATGTTGAAAGTCACTACACAACCAAGTTTGCTAAAACCTCGCTGCATTACTTTGTTCGCAATCTTTCACTAGATGCCGGAACGAGCTTGATTGATGTCGGCGGCGGGCGCGGGGACGCGGTGAGCAAAGCGTTCGCGGAGAAGGGAGTTGAGGTAACTTGCATAGATCAACATCCTGATACGGCGAACACTTTGATCAAGCAGTTTCGTGTTGATCTCGATCAATCGTGGGAACGCCAGTTTCGCATTCAAAAATATGATGCGGCCTTTGCGTTGGACGTCCTTGAGCACCTGCAGTCACCCGAACAAGGCGCGGCCGAGATATTCCGGTGTTTGAAAACCGGCGGCAAGTTTTTTGTCAGCACGGGAAACATTGCGTTTCTGCCGCTGCGGATGGCGCTGCTCTTAGGGTGGTTTAACTACGGGCGGCGCGGCATTCTCGATCTCACCCACCGACGCTTATTCACCATCAGTTCATTCCGCCGCCTTCTGAAAAACGCCGGCTTTAGGATCGATGAAATCCGCGGCTTCGGACCGCCGCTGCGTGACCTCTCAAATGGTGATTCATTTCTACTAAACGTCGTAGACAGTTTATCGGCGTGGCTGGCTAAGCTGTGGCCTACGCTCTTCGCCTATCAAATACTGATCGAATGCACAAGAACAGATTCGCCCACAGATCTCATGCGGCAAGTATTCCCCCGATCAGCTTCGCGAGAGCGTGAACTCCAGGAGCATGCCGCCCGGATTCAACACGAACCTTCGGTGGGAGTTTCCTGACGTTTAACGAGCGGAATTGTTTCAAACAGGGAGTAGCGCAGATCGGATGCGATGCCCGAATCACTCATGTCGGTGAAAGAGTCAACACAACAAAGTATCAGGCCGCGCTCTTTTATCGAGCGCGCCCTCGGGCTAACGTCGGTGAGTGACACCCGGCTCGCGCTCGGCCTGACGCTGCTTTGTATCTTCACGCGGCTCTTGGCCGTCCCGGCTTCGCTCTGGGAATGGGATGACATTCTCTTTGCAAAGGCCATGCACCAGTATGACCTTGTGGCCCACAGCCCGCACCCGCCGGGGTTTCCAGTCTTTGTCGCGATGGCGCGGGTAGCTTACGCTCTGCTCGGAGATGAACACTCGGCGCTCGTTGCCGTCAATCTCATCTTCGCTTCGATGCTCGCGCCGGCACTATTCTACTTTTACCGTGAGGTCTTCGAAGATCGAGTGATCGCGCTGGCTGGCGCCCTGCTCGGTATCTTCGCCCCGAACGTGTGGGTTCACAGCGGGGCGGCCCGCAGCGATGGACCTGCCCTCACAATCGGCATCATCGGGCTTACTTTGATCATCCGCGGCCTACACTCGCGGCGCTCGCTTCTATTAGGCTGCGCGCTTTTCGGCTTAGGAATGGGCGTGCGAGTAACGCTGCTTCCTTGGATGGCGCCAACCGTCACCTTTGTGCTTCTCGCCCGGCTGTGGCTCCGGCAATGGCGACTTGTCGCTACGGCCGTTTTGATAATCGCCATCTGCATACTCTGTTGGTATGTTCCGCTCGTCCTTCATACCACTTGGCGCGTCTACCGCTGGGTGGTCAATCAACACGCGCAGTTCGCCTTCGAGAATGACACGCTTTTCTCTCCTACGGAGAACCGCGTTGTTTCCTACCGGCTGCGGCGCTTCCTCATGGATGTTTGGGGGGCGTCATGGATTATGTTGTCCATATATGGTTCTGCGGCACTCGGCTTACTGGCCTTAACTCTTCGGCGGCTATGGCAAACGCTCGGTTGGATGGCGTTGGCATTTCTGCCCTTCACAGCCTTCACCATGCTGATTAACACTCCGCTCAGCGCGCCGCTCTATTCCCTACCTTACATTCCCTTTTTTACCGGGCTGGCGGCGTGCGGGATTGTGATGATCCCGCGCTTGATCTTTCATGCCGAACAATGGCGTGCGCTCAAAAACATCGGACTAATGCTTGCCGCTGGTCTGGCGCTCGGCATGGCTTCTTGGAGCTACCCCATAACCAAGCTGCTGAGGAGCGAAGAAAGTCCTCCGATCCGCGCGTCGCGTTACCTGCTGAAGACGCTGAATGCTAACCACGACGTTCTCTACTACGGCGGGCTGTTTAGGCCGCATGTCGAGTTCTACCTTCCAAATTATAGGACGTATCTCCGAACCGGGACGAAAGAGGGAAACTTGATCAATCCGCCGCCGGCGGCCAGACCGCCCTCCTATAGCCTCACAGAGCATCCGGTACTTGGCGGCGATGGTGGCGGCCAAAGGTTTAGTTGGACGCCGGGGCCCGGAGCGAGGCGCTTGCGAAAATTGAGCCTCGGGCGATACTTCGACGCTTATATCACCGACCTGATCGATGCGCAGAGAGTCGTCTTCCTCTCCGGCTGGTTTCAGGAGGAGTCCAGCGGAGGGCAGACGTGGCGATGGATGAGTCGTCGGGGAAAACTCGCGCTGCTGGGCGAAGCAGATGCGATGGTGCTACGCCTGCGAGCTGTGGCTGCGTCTGCCGCTGGAGACAACAATCCCCCAACAATCGTGCTCCAGCTGGATGGATCGGAGATAGATCGTTTCACCGCCGAAGGTAATGAAGTTGATCGCACGATCCTAGTAAAACCGGATGCGGGGCGTCTGTGGTCAACGTTGATCGTCGAGACAAACCAAACCGTCACGCCGCACCGCGTCGGGTTGGGCGGCGACAATCGCGAGCTCGGCCTACAGTGTTTCTTACTACAGTGGTCGCCGGCTTCGGGCGCGGCCCCGACGATCCACTCCGCCGATCACTTCTTAGGTTCCGGCTGGTACTCGCTTGAGGGTGATAAAGGAAATTACTGGCGGTGGACGAGCGAACAAGCTGTCACGCACCTTCCCCTGATCGAGGGCGACGCACGTCTCGACGTAACCATGTTAGTGCCCGAAGGAAGCGACGGCAGCAGGTCAGCGGTCACGGTAGAAGTAGCCGGGCAGGTACTTGAGACACTCCAACCTCCGGCAGGAATCTTCAGCAGGACTTACGTGGTTCCCGCTTCACTCCACCGGGCGGAACGAAGCCGACTGACGCTCTCGGCCAAGAGCGCCGCCTCTCCATTAGACCGAAGACCACTATCCATACAGGTTTTCCATCTCGGATGGACACCAAGCGAAGAACACTGATGGCCCTACGGCAGCGTAAATGAACCAAAATCGATGGCTTCAATTGTGGCACGCGCGTCGTGCGGACGCCGCGGCGATGTCAATCATCGTACTCTTTTTTGTGCTGATCTTCTGCTGGGTTCCGTTAAGCGGCAGGTTCTTCATCGCGGGTGACGCCTTCGTTTATTCGTACCCGTTGCGCACAGTTGCATGGGATGCAATACGGCAGGGTTCACTTCCCTTGTGGACGCCGCTAATTATGTCCGGCTACCCGTTGCTGTCGATGTCACAGCTCGGGCTTGGCTACCCGCTCACCTGGGGCTACCTGTTTCTTCCCGGCTATTGGGCCGAACAGATCTACGTGCTGGCACCATACCTGCTCGCTCCGGCGTTCACCTACGCATATGCGCGCGAGATAAATCGCAGCCGCACGGCGGCGCTGCTTGCCGGGTTCGCCTACGGGTATGGCGGCATGATGGCAAGCGCACTAGCCAACAACGGAATGCTGACCAACGCGGAGATGTGGTTGCCTTTGATGCTGATTGGTATTGAGCGAGCACGAACAAAAACGCTTATGCCGTGTCTGCTGTTGGCTGGCGGCGCGTACACGATGTCGGTGCTGACGGGCATCGGCCAAGGCTTTGTGTATGTCGCAATGGTTGCGATTAGCTACGGCCTGTTCATCAGCATCGGATCAGCATGGCGGTGGATTGGAGAGCGAAGTCGCTCTCCGCAGAAGCGGCTGGGTTGGAGACAGTGGAGGCCGCTGTTTGTCGCCGTCGGGGCGATCATAATGGCCGTCGGCCTCGCCGCTTTTCAGATTCTTGAAACGCTGCGCGCTGCCCGCCGCAGTGTGCGCAGCGTTCTAAGCTATGAGACATTCAGCGAAGGTTCTTTCTCTTTCCTTGTCGCGTGGAAGTCGCTTGTCACACCGCTCTACTTGGAGACTGATGTTACGACCTATACGCCGCCGCTCGCGCTCTGCTTGGCAGTTCTTGGAATCGCTGCGGCATTACGCGGTAAACAATCGGATAGACGTGTCTTTTTTTGGTTAGCAACAGCGGTCGCGGCATGGGTGATGATCTTAGGCTCGTACACGCCGCTCTACCGCCTGGTTTATCACATACCCGCTTTGAACCGTTTCCGCGTTCCCTCACGCCATACTTTCGAATGGACCTTTGCCGTCGGCGTCCTGGCGGCCTACGGCTGGGATTCAATCAGAAAGATCGCTTCGCCACTTCGTAGCTCGCACCGGCTGCCTAGGGATCAAGAAACGATTGCCGGAATCTTCTTGCTCATGCTGTGTGTCGTGGTCGGGTGGTATTGGTGGGCGGCGACGGGTAAAGCTGCACCGCCCGGCGCGAGGTTTCTCACCGGTCAGCCGGAGTCTCTGTACATTTTATGGAAAGGGATTTTCACACTGCTGGTGCTCGCCGCCACATGGCAAAGTTGGAGAGTTGCCGCACGCGGATGGCGCACTGCGTTACTGACGGCAACCCTCATGGTGGCTTGTTTCGTCGAGCCGTTCATCCTTATCTCACGTTGGTGGTTTCCACCAGCTAAGACTGCCGAGCGTATCACGCTTGTCTCGCCGGTGACTCAGTTTTTGCAGCACTATGCGCCGGAGCAGAACCGCGTTTACACGTGCGTCCAGGTATTTTCAGAAGAGTCTTCGTTGCCCCGCTTTGACGCTCATAATCTGTCGATGCTGCACGGGTTGCACAACGTCGCGGGCTATGAACCGCTTTTGTTAGAGCGATACAGTCGTGCGCTCGGCAACATAAATCTCGACACTGTTAACCCGCGGCCGGGCTTTGCGCCCGACGCCACGCTGTTTACGTCGCAATCACACGTCCTGAGTATGTTGAACACAACGTTCCTGGTCGCTTTATCAAATCCGGCAGCGGTTTCCGGGCCGCTTATTGAGAAAGATGGCATAAGCTTCACCGCCACGAACATTTCCGTTGGAGTAACGGCGGGCGCGACCGCGATGCTCGACGGCGCGTCAGCCGAAGGCGATACGCTTGTACTCGTTTCTTCGCTTGCACATTCACCGGCCGAGATCGAAGGATCGACGATTGCGAAGCTGCGTCTCTTCACTGTTGATAACCGCGTTATCGAGCGAGACTTGCGGGCCGGGGCGGACACGGCGGAGTGGGCACACGAGCGTGCGGACGTGCGCGTCGGTGTGCGCCACTCGCTTGCGCCCGTGTTTGAGAGCTGGCCGGGCGACGCCGACAACAGCTTCCAAGCTCATACTTACTGGACGCGAATTCCGTTAGACGAGCGGCTACGCCTGAGCCGCGTCGAGATCATCAATCTCTCATCGAACGCATCGTTAGCAATATGGAAAGCGACGCTTTTTGATTCCGCTACCAAACACTCAACCCCGCTTTCGGCCTTTCGCATCGATCCCAAGCAATGGCAAACCGTTTATAGCAAAGACAACGTGTTGATCCTGCGCAACAATCGCGTGCTGCCCCGCCTCTGGCTCGTCGCCGAAGCCGAAGCCGTCGATGGCGAAGAAGCCCTCAAGCGCATCCGCGG
>JACCTF010000123.1 GCA_013812565.1 Pyrinomonadaceae bacterium
TACGAGGACGAGATTCTCCAGGCGAAGCAAGCGGCAGAGGAGGCGAGCCAGGCCAAGGCGAAGTTCCTCTCCATGATGTCACACGACCTGCGCACGCCGCTGACCGCGATCATTGGGTTTACCGAGATTCTAACCCTCGGGATAGGCGGCCCGGTCACCGAGGCTCAGCTCGATTACCTGCGCCGCATCGAAAGCTCAAGTCAATACCTGCTCAACCTGATCACCGACATTCTGAACTTTGCGCGGCTGGAAGCGGGGCGTGTTGATGCCCGGCTGGAGACCGTGTCCGTTGATGCCGCGTTGGGACGGGCCGAGTCGCTGGTGGCGCTCCGGGTGAGTGAAGCGGGGCTCGAGTACGCCCGCGAGGAGTGCGCTCGGGAGGTCGCGGTTCTGGCCGACCCGGACCGTTTACAGCAAATCCTGCTCAACCTGCTGACCAATTCCATTAAGTATACAGACCGCGGGGGGCGGGTCTCAGTCGGGTGCGAACGGGTCGGAAGCCAGACTCACATCCATATTCGTGATACCGGACGAGGCATCTCCGTTGATCAGATCGAGCGGGTCTTCGACCCGTTCGTGCAAGTTGAACGTCCAGGCAGCGAATCGAGCCACCAAGGGGTTGGCCTGGGTCTCGCCATCAGCCGTGAGCTAGCGCGTGCGATGGGCGGCGATCTAACGGTGGAGAGCACCATCGGCCGGGGCTCGGTTTTCACTATCGCGCTGCCGACGTCTGAGGCAATCAGAGACGAGCGATATGCCCAGTAAGGAAAGCGACCCCTCAACCGCAGATTTAATTTTCGGGAGGGACAGGCGCAATGAAGGTTTCGTCTTTAACTCTGCCGCCACGCTACGCGTCAAATCGTGGCCGTTCGGCCCGGTTCATCCCTTTTATCTTAATCAGCTTGTGATCTGCCCGGAGCAGTTCACCGACGTTGCATCGTATCTTATCGATTGCTTCTACGATCTGGTCTACGTCCCGCTCGTCTCCGAGCAGTAGTTGATGCGGCAGCCAAACCGATTCCCTATAGGCTGCCTGCTCGGCGACGGGACAGCGCGCGTCTTGCCAGGGCAGACCGCCGCCGGATGTTATGGGCAGCATGGGGTAGTCGCGCGGGTCAACGCGGAACAGCGGACTACGGTAGACGGGCTCATAAAACAGGCCGTCACTAGGGATGCCCTCAGCTTCAAGCGCGGCGACGAAGCGGTCGCGCGGAGCGCCGCCGAAAGCCTCCGCGTTGTACTTAAAGACGAATTGATAGATGGCTTGTGTCGTCTGCCGCTCATCTCTTTCGAGCAATGAAAGTCCGGGGATGCGCGACAGGCCTTCGGCGAGTCGCGCCGCACGCGCACTGCGCAGTTCGGTTTGCGCCGCCAAGCGCTCAAGTTGGACAAGCAAAATCGCCGCTTGGAATTCAGTGATGCGGTAGTTGAAGCCCACGATACGGTGGCCGTACACGTCTGTCTGGCTTGCCCGCCCGCAGTTGATGTACGACTGGCACAACTCAAACATCTCATCGTCGTTCGTTGTCACCACGCCGCCCTCGCCGGCACTCATCAGCTTGCTGCTCTGCATACTGAAGGATCCGGCATCACCGATCGATCCCGCGCCGCGACCTCTCCACTTCGCTCCGTGCGCGTGGGCGCAGTCTTCGATGATCTTTAAATCATGCTTCGCGGCCAGATCCTTGATCGCGTCCATATCGGCCATGTTCATCGCCAGATGAACGGGGATGATGGCGCGCGTCCGCCGGGTGACGGCGGCGGTGGCCGCTTCGGGGTCAACGCAATAAGTGTCCGGCAGCACGTCGACGAAGATCGGAACCCCGCCAAGTCGGAGCACAGGCACGGCGGTGGCCTCAAAGGTATAGGCCGGAATGATGACCTCATCACCGGGCTTGATGCCCGCGGCCTTGAGCGCAATCTCTATCGTCAGAGTTCCGTTAACCGCGCACAGGGCATGCTTCGCATCTTGGTGCCCCGCGAATCGCTCGCTGAAAAGCGCGGCCTGCTTATTCGGAAACGGGTAACCACCCCAGTTGCGGCTCTCAAGCACCTCAAGCACACCGCGCCGTTCCCTTTCATCATACTGCGGCCAGTGAGCGAACGGTTTCGTCCGCACTGCACTTCCGCCTGCTATCGCCAGGTCAGGCATAGTGAACCTCCCGGTGGATGCGGAGTCCGGATTGCGGATTACAAGAACAAGTTCCTGCTTCTTTAATCTTCAAACCTCATTCCGTGCTCTTATTTGTTCCTACATGGTTGCTGAAGCAAGCGGCCGCCTGGGTTGCCAGGACCACCGGAAGAAAAACACGATGCCAAGCGCGAGCGTTCTCGATCCGAAAACGGTAACGCACGGCGGGTAGTTGTGGAGATAAAAAACCAGCCGTTCAAGGCAGTAACTCTTGCGACGGGGGTAAAGCCACATGCGCATCTCCTAGATGCGAACGGCATCTTCAGCTTGGCCACTTATTTCACCTCAAAGTCGTAAATGTTTTCCGAGAACTCCCGTCCGGTTTTATCGACAACCGCTGCGCGAATCTCATACCTCCCCGCGCTCGCAGGCTTCCAACGAATCTCGCCGAGCTTGTTCGACGAATCTTCTGCGATGTCAGATGGGATTTCACCGCTGATAATCTTTGTTCCCTTCTCGTCGATGATTTTCCACTTCACGGAAGCGCCTGGGATTCGATACCAGTGATCATTGATTAACCACAGCCCGCAATGAAGTTCCTCTCCGACCTTCCAGATGTCACGGTCATAGTCGAAGCTGCCAAGCACCATTTGAAAGCTGCGCCGCACAGCGGAGTAAGACTGGGTCGGCCGACGGAAATAATCGAGCGCCGCCATGGTCACGGACGGCCAGAAGTCGATGGCGTGAAAGTGGAGGATACCGCCCGCGTCGTACTTGCGCCGCCGCATCCGCTCGATGGCCAGTTGATGAAGCCGGGCGACATACTTTTGCGTTTGCGGAATATACTCACGCAGGGTCTTGCACTCGGGGCGGCCCCAGGCGCGCATCGCCTCCTTGATCTGGAGCTTACGGAAGATCCATTCTTCCGCGTGGTCTTCTATCGGCCAGTGGTCGGGCAAGAACTGCACGAGAGTTTCATAATCCGGCAGGGCCGTCGCGCCAAGCTCGGAGATGAATTTTTCTTCGGTTTTGGTGTACTCCCAAATACGGTTGTGTTGCAAAAACTGTATTGAGGCGCACGAAGGTCGTTAATGAAGCCTCGGCTATGCAGCGATCCCGAACAGGCTCGCGACGAACTTCGCCTGCCCCACCGTATCGTCACCGCTCAATCTTTTCACCTGACGTAGGGTAGGCCGCCAGTGAGTTACCTTGTAGGTACTTTTCCGAAGCGGCCCCCCTCCGAACGATGCGTGACCGTTTCCGTGTCACATCGCTCTCCAGTGATCTC
>JACCTF010000161.1 GCA_013812565.1 Pyrinomonadaceae bacterium
AGGTGAGCGTTAGCATGTGCCACAGATCGTTGTCGCCTAAGAGAACAAGTTGTGATGCGCTCAGTAGGCCGAGAACAACTACGAATGTTGCATAGGCTGGAAGAATACGCCATCCCCTGCGCCAGTAAAAATTATTTAGGTTAATGCGCTCGTTGCTTTCTAGTTCTTTGAGCAGCAGAGTGGTTATGAGAAAGCCGGAGAGGATGAAAAAGAGCGTAACCCCCAACCTGCCCGTGCCGATGGCTTGCCTTACTTCGTTTTCGTAAGGCACACGAACATAGTGTTGACCAATAAGATGCGACAAAACCACGAGTATGATTGCGACTCCGCGGAGGCCATCTAAGGATGGTATGCGGTTGGGAGATATAGTGCTCAAGGATCACCTCAATGCTTCTAATGAGCCAGTATTAATAGTGCCAGTATCAAGATAGGCGGGCCGCACTACGTCAAGATAAGCGGGCCGCACTACCGCACAAGCTAGTGAAAGACCTTCTTCAGCTTTGTAATCTTTGAGAAAGCAGTAATCGCAGAGGTTTTCCAAAGATCGACGCAGCTCAACACAGAGTTGAATGCTTCTACGATCTTGTGCATGTTCGCCAGGGATTAAACGGGTGGGGATTACAGGAGCTTGACGCTTACTTCCGGCGTGGCCTGAAGCGTCCCATAAAGGCTTGTTGTGCTTGACTCAGTTCTTCAACACGAAGCAGCCGCGCCGCCGCCAAGAAGACTGCGCCGCCAAACAGTATTGGCACAAACGTTTCGATGAGCCGTGCGCTCAAGGCTTGCGTGCCGAGCAGAGCGAGAAGCCAGCGGTAGGTGAAGTGGCTCGCCGCAGAGAGCGCGAGGGAAGCGACGGCGATGCGGACGAAGGAGGAGAGAATGCGGCGGCCTTCGAGCCGTTTGATCTTGCGTCGCATAAAGTAAGCGAGCGCGAGGAAGTTGACGAGCGCCACGCATGAGGTTGAGAGCGCGAGTCCTGCATGCCCATAGCCGTTGGGCGTCTCCGGTGTCACACCGAAAGTCGAAAACCAATCTTTGAGAAAGTAGCAAGCGATCCAGTTAACCGCAATCGAGGTAAGGCTAATGATCATCGGCGTGCGCGCATCATCGAGCGCGTAGAAAGCCGGGGACAAAACTTTGATTGCCGCATAGCCCGTCAACCCGACCGCATAGCAGACGAGCGCGATTGCCGCCATCTCGGTGCTGGTCGTTGTAAACGCGCCGCGTTGGTAGATGAGCGCGATGATCGGGCGGCCCAGCACCACGAGGCCGCACGCCGAAGGAATGGTCAGCAGGAAAACCAAATTGATCGAGGAGGAGAGTGTCGAGCGGAAGTTGGGGATGTCTTTGCGCGCGGCAAACTTTGAGATGGTCGGCAGAGTTGCTGTGCCAATGGCGACGCCGAAGATGCCGATTGGAAGCTGCATCAAGCGAAAGGCATAACCGAGCGACGCCACGCCGCCGTTAATGCTGGAAGCGAAGTAGCTGCTGACAAGGACATTGACTTGGACGGCAGCCGTGCCGATCAGGGCTGGCCCCATCAACCTCATAACTCGACGCACACCCGTGTCAGTAAAACTAAGCAGCGGACGGAAGCGAAAGCCGACGCGTCGAAGCGATGGAACTTGGATGAGAAACTGAAGCGCGCCGCCAATCAACGTGCCGACGGCCATCCCCATAATCGCCCACTGTGCGCGAGCGTCCGGCATCGCCGTCGGATCAGATGGGCTGGTCCAGCCCCCGCCGCTGAACCAAAAGGCAAAGGCTAAACCGCCGACGATTGAGCCGACATTAAAGAGCGTGGAGGCGGAAGCCGGAATGCCGAACTGCTTCTTCGTATTGAGCACCCCCATTGCCACTGCCGCGAGCGCGACCAGCAGAATGAAGGGAAACATAAGGCGCGTCAGCGTCGTCGCCAACCGCGCCTTCTCCGGCGAAAAGCCATCGGCAATGACCGAGACGATTTGCGGCGAGAAGATTATTCCGATAATGGTAATCAGGCTAAGCACCACCGCAAGCGCGTTCATCACCATGCTTGCTAAGGCCCACGCTTCCTCTTCGCTTTTGTTCTCTGTGTAATCGGTAAACGTTTTGACGAAGGCGGCTGAGAGAGCACCCTCGGCAAATAGGTCGCGCAGCAGGTTCGGTATTCTGAAGGCGACATCAAAAGCATCTTTCAAAAAGCCCGCGCCGAAGTAGGCGGCGAACACTACTTCGCGCACCAGACCGAGCAGGCGCGAACCCATCACGGCGAGCGAGACGATGCCGGCCGAGCGCGTAACCGATTGCCGCTCGCACGCGGCCGCTGCCGTGCGAGCGGCGCTTTGAGTGTCGAGGCGCGCGCGACCGTTAACGCTTTCGGCGGCGAGCGGCTCGCTTACCGTGCCAACAGGCGTTTGCGCTTCACCTGAAGCGACCCCGGCATCTATGGTCTTCTCAGCTTCTTCCACCGCGGCTTCAAAGATGTCACCGGCAGATACGCGCTCATCCGTTGAAGGCATGTCCAAGTGAGCTTTGCTTGTTGATTTGTCGTTTTCTTCTGGCCCGGGACTTGGCATTAACGTGTGGATTGTAAGGAGGTGAACGCTTCGCAGGATACGAGTCGCTGCGGATGGTAGCGACCGCTAAGTGTGAGTGTCAAGGAAGAGTCCGAAGTCAAAAGTCCGAAGTCCAAAGTCAAAGGCAGTCGGTAACTCACGGCAGAGTTAGCACCGACTCCGACTTTGGACCTTGAACTTTGGACCTTGAACTTTGAACCTTGAACTTTGAACCTTGAACTATTCTAGTTCGCGGCTGGCTCGTACTCATTTGTGATCGACGATCTCGCGGCGTCCAGTTCGGTGTTAGCGAGCCTCATCGCGAGCGTGAATGGCGTATAAGCGAAAGGAGCCGGACCACCACGCTCGTTCTGCCATTGCGTGACGAGTTCCTCCTGCCCTCTGCGAAAACTGACGACGTTACCTCGTTGATTAAATATGACGAACAGCAGCGTCTCGCCGTTCTTCGCGCGCGTCTGCCCGACAAGCGCGCTGACGCCGCCATCTGATCGCGGAAGCGTGCCGGTTTTCGCGATCACGCTGCCGCGTGAAGGGTAGGTTGTAAAACGTTTTCGGAGCGTGCCCGGATCAATGCCTGCGACCGGCATGATATCCGAGGGTGACAGCCGATGCTTGGCTAGTTCGCTGAGCAGCGCGCGATAGGTTCTCATCATCACGCGCGGCGTCATGCGGTTGATCCCAAGCCCACTGGTTGAAGCGAGCGCTACTTCCGATGGATTAACACCGGCGGTCGAGATCAGAAAGCGACGCAAGCCCTGCGGCCCGCCGAGCGAATCGCCAAGGCGCTCGGCCATGAAGTTATTCGAGTAGCAGAGAAGAACTTTCAGTATGTCAACCAGCGTGCTCGAACGATGCGTTAGAAGCTGCCGCGCGCCTGCCGGGGCAGAATCAACATAGACCGCGCCCATCACGGCGACGCTCGGAACAGTTTGCAAACTCGCGGTGTCGCTGAGCGCCTGCCGCGCTTCGTACCACGCGCGCGTCGCAATCGATGGTCGGCGCGTCGCATCCAGAGTGTCATAGAGCCATTCGCCCGAGCGAACGGCTGAAGAATTGTAGTTCATCGTAAAGCGCGGCGCGACGATCAGATCGCCCGTGACCGTGCGTATGCCTTGACGGTTCAACTCGCGCGCCAACATCACCCCATGTTCATAGTGAAAAGATGGATCACGTCCTGAAATGATAAGGTCGCCGGTGATCGTGTGGGTCGCTTGATCGAAAGTGCCGTTAGTCCAGACGACGGTCGAAAAACGGTGCTGTGGGCCAAAGGTGCGAAGCGCGGCGAGAGCCGTTGCCAGCTTGATTGTTGAAGCGGGATTGAATTGTTGGTCGGCAAATTCTTGCGTGATTGTTCGACCGTCTAATGCCTCGACAAGCACGCCGCGGCTGCTGAGGTAAGGCTCTTCATCCTCGAACGATGATATGTCATCAGCCGGAGCCGGAAATATCTCAACGGTCTTTAACACCGGCAAGACGGGGACAGGCGGCGCTGGTACTGAACTCGGCGGCGCTTTTACACGCGGCTGCTGAGCCACTGCGCCGGTCATTAATACAGTCAGCGCGAAGAACAAGCTCAACGCGAAAGCAGGGAAGTTAACTCTTTGTTGATACATCTTTCGTTCCATCCAGGGCAGTCGGGATACGGACGGCAAGCGCCGCAAATCATCTATGCACGTATATTTTTGATATGAGGAGAGTGGCTGGGGTCTTGGCGGGGCGAGCCTGAAGACGCGGACTTTGATGCAGTAGGATGCCGATGGGATGCACGCCGTAAAGTGTAAAGTTCGAAGTCCGAAATTCGGAGTGCGAAGTTAATAAACTAAAACAGGATCGTGCCCGGCAACTCCGTACTCGACACTACAAACTCCGAACACTTACTGAAAGAGCGACTTCGTTGACAATGATGTGAGCAGGTACATAGAATTCGCTTGGTTAATGTTGTGCGTCGAGATACTCAACCGGTGACGGTCTGTCTGGAGACGCCAAAGGTGCGCGATAGTCCGCGCAAAGAACTGCGTTCATGATACGCGCGCAAAATGCGCTCACGATCTTCTTCGGTGTAGCCATTTGGTTGCGGATTGTCACGGCTGGTGCGCCCGCAGTCAGAACACACATAACGTTGTTTGTCGTTTTGAGTTAAGCCATTGCGGGCAAGCCGGTCGCTGCCGCAGTGATAACAGTTGAGTTTGACCATGCGTGAGAGATTACAGCCTCTCACGTGATTGAGCCACTACCGACATGGCGGATAAGCATGTGCTGCCAGACCTGCTCGCGCAGATCCC
>JACCTF010000596.1 GCA_013812565.1 Pyrinomonadaceae bacterium
GGCCGAAGCCGGGGCGGTCGTACTCGGCATTCAATGGATTTTGGCTGACGCGGACTTCGCGAATCGATTCCTTCGGCGGCAGTCTCCCGCCGGTAAAACCATCGACAAAGACCTGCCCGCCTTGCCCGCCCGCACCCGGTCCCGCGATAGCTTGCAACGACGACGCGAGCAACTCGGGGTCGTTCGGTAACGCATCGAGGTCGCTGCCGCGCAGCACAACCGCATCGGCGTTGGCATCCGAATCGGTGGTCACGCCGGAGTTAACGCCGACCGTAACTTCCTCGGTGAAGACGCCTGTGCTCAACTCAATGTCGAACGATTCACTGCGTCGAATCCCCACCTCAATTGCCGTGTTCTCGTATGCCGCGAAGCCAACCGCACTGGCGCGCAAAATGTATTTGCCCGGAGCGAGTAAGTCGAATTTGTAGATGCCCGCTTCGTTAGTCCTCGCTGTTTTCTCGACGCCTTTCGCATCTACCAGAGTCACCGCCGCGCCGACGATAAGGCCACCGAGTTGATCGGCGATCCGACCACGCAGCGTGCTGACGTTCTGTTGTGCTAATGCTGTTAAGGTAGAAAGGGCGAGAAGTAGGAAAGTGAGAAAGGTACGTTCGAGCGACCTGTTGTGGTTGTTCATGGCTTTTTGTCTGTATGTTTGGCGGGCGTCGTCGTTTAACTTGAATCTGACAAATTCAGCGCAAAGTTTTTACTGCCGCAACACTCCCTTGATGCGCCGCTCCAGCACAGGCTTCAATTCCTCGTTCAACCAGAGGCACCCCGACACTTGATCGTATGTGATGTGGGACATCGCTCTGACTGTCTTTGGCATATGGCCCTTCGTTAATGTGTCGGACATGAGTGAGTGGCGCGAGACGACAAAAAGTTGCATCAATACCAATGGAAATTTGAACATCGGTTAGTGCATGAAAGGTTCGCTTTGTCTTTTTCAACAATCAATATAAACGTCTCGCCCCCTGCTGCTCGTGTCGCCGCTAACCCTTATCTCCGAACATGCGCGCACGTAGGTGCTAGAAACTCAGCATGTGCTGATTTTTTAGCACCAGCGAGCAGCGTTGTCAACAACTTAATAAATAAGTACAGCGACCCCCTTCGTTTATCGGACAGTGTTTGTGATCTATGCTAATCAGCAATCGGAATGTTAAAGTGCATGCATTCTAAATTTGGCTCTTGTATCGCTCCTGTCGCGAGAGGCATGATCGAAGGAGCTTTATCCCAAAAGAAATCTAC
This sequence comes from Pyrinomonadaceae bacterium, assembly GCA_013812565.1. Taxonomy (GTDB): domain Bacteria; phylum Acidobacteriota; class Blastocatellia; order Pyrinomonadales; family Pyrinomonadaceae; genus JACCTF01. Next base: position 1,249 of record JACCTF010000596.1, read on the forward strand.
TTTCCACAAATCTTGAGGAGTACACCTTATGCACAGAAGATTCTTTCTCTCTTTCTCAGGCCTCCTGCTGATCTTACTAGCTCCATTCACATCGCCGCCAACATCAGCACAAACGCAGGACGCGGCGAAGCAGCCACCTTTAAGTCCCTCGGCTACGGCCGAGGCCACGATTGGTGGTAAGAAGATCAGCATCGCCTACAGCGCGCCGTCTATGCGCGGACGCAAGATCATGGGTGAACTTGTCCCCTTCGGTAAGGTATGGCGCACCGGCGCAAATGCCGCCACAACGCTTGTCACCGAAGCGGACTTAACCATCGGTGATTTGCCCGTTCCGAAAGGAACTTACACAATCTTCACGTTGCCGGGCCAGACCGAGTGGAAGCTGATCGTCAACAAGCAGACCGGGCAGCCGGTCACAAAGTATAGCGAGTTGCAGGACCTGGGCCGCGTGCCGCTGCAGGTGAAACAACTGAGCGCGCCGGTTGAGAAATTTGTGATCATGATTGAACCAGCGAACGGCAACAAGGGGGTGCTGAAGATGATGTGGGAGAGGACGGAATTGAGCGTGCCTATCAGCATCACACAGTAGTCGAGCAATCCTGCAGCTCAAGCATCGCCTTCGGAATCGGCGTTAAGGGCCTGGGCCGGCGTCGATTGACTTCTGCGAACGCTGGCTCAACGCTAGGACACCTTGCGAAGTAACGTAGTGAATTATCGAAGTAAGGACTTCGTCGGCAAATTCTTTTAAGCATCAGTTTCTATCCACCAATGCGATCACCCATCCGCGCCCTATTGTTAATCGCCATCAGCTTTGTGCCGTTTGCCGTTTGCGCTCAAGAGATGACCTTTGAAGAGTACGAGCCGAAGTCAACGCTGGTTGTTCCAGAACACCGTGTGACGCGGGCGAAGTATCCATTCATCGACGTCCACAATCACCAAAGCTTGACGCCGTCCACACAAACCCTTGAGAGATTGGTGCAGGAGATGGATGCGCTCAACATGCGCGTCATGGTCAATCTGAGCGGGAACAGTGGAGAGGCCCTTGCGCGCGGAGTGCAGAATCTCAAAGACGTTCATCCAAAGCGCTTCATAGTCTTCGCTAATCTCAATTTTACGGGCATTGACGAGCCGAGCTACGGAGAGCGGGCCGCCGCGCAAATAGTGCAGGATGTAAAGAACGGTGCGCAGGGTTTGAAGATATTCAAGAACCTCGGAATGACGCTGAAGGATGGGCAGGGTCAGCGCATCCCTGTGGACGATCCTCGCTTTGATCCGATCTGGCGCAAGTGCGGCGAACTCGGCATCCCGGTCTTAATCCACACGGCTGAGCCAGCCACCTTCTTCCAAGCTCACGACAAGTTCAACGAACGTTGGCTCGAACTCAAACAATTTCCGCAGCGCGCGCGTCCCCCGGATCAATACCCGCCGTGGGAGCAGATCATCGGCGAGCAGCATCGTGTATTTGCCAGGCACCCGAAAACCAAGTTCATCAATGCCCATCTCGGATGGTTGAGCGGCGACCTCAGGCGGCTCGGTCGATTAATGGACGAACTGCCGAACATGTACACAGAGATCGGCGCGGTGCTTGCCGAACTAGGTCGTCAGCCGCGCTCTGCGCGCGAGTGGTTCATCCGGTATCAGGATCGCGTGATGTTCGGCAAAGACACGTGGGCACCCGCCGAGTACCACGTGTACTTCCGCGTGCTTGAAACCGCCGATGAATACTTCGACTACTACCGCAAGCGGCACGCCTTCTGGAAGATGTACGGGCTTGATCTGCCCGACGAAGTGTTGAAGAAGCTTTACTACAAAAACGCTCTGCGGGTTATACCCGGCATCGATCCGACGAACTTTCCGCAGTAACACACATACAGCGACGAACGTAAAGCGATACTTAAGCACTCATACGACAGGAAATGGGGTAGCGCGTACGCGCCTCTACCCGACTGGTAGCTCCGCCAGCAGCAACCGTGCCGGATCAAGGTGTGGGTGGAGCGTTACTTGATCAGTTAGAGGATCATTTGGCGACATACTCTGCAAGCGCCGTCGGCCAATCGCGCAGTGGTACTAACCCTAGCTTTTCAGAGACTAAGCAGCGTAGCGGCGTAGAGCGCGGTCGCCTGGCGAGGCGCTGCATGTTCGCTTCATAAACGACTTCAATTAACTTGTTGGCTTCTGTGTCGGCCACGCCGACAAGACGCGCAGACAGTCGGGCAAACTCTTCATACGAACACACCCCACTATTTACGACATGGTACGTCGCATAGTGGCGGCGCGTTAGGAGCTCCTCGGTCCGTACCACCAGATCGTCCACATAGGTCGTGCTTGCCCAGACATCTGTAATAGCGCGCACTTGCTTGCCTGCTAACAAATGGCGGTGCACAGTGCCGAGAAAGCTGTCCTTGCCAGCGCCGTACACCCATGACGTGCGCACAATAAAGCACTTCGATGCTGCGGCGCGCACTGCCCGCTCACCCGCTAGTTTCGTCATGCCATATACGTTGATTGGATATGGTTCATCATCAATCGTGTAAGGCACTTGTCCCTCACGCACTCCATCAAAAACATAGTTTGTGCTGAAGTGTAGGAACTCAGCTTCGAGTTCGGCGGCAGTTTCAGCAAGAGCCTGTGGGCCTGCCACATTGACCGCTTGTGCAAGCGCTGGATTACGCTCACACTCATCCACGCTGACCACAGCGCAGTTGATGATTAACGCAGGCCGCTCATTTAATATCAAACGGCGAACTGACCCTCGCTCCGTGATGTCGAGATCAGCGTGCGTGAGTGGCAGCACTTGATGCTTTGCTGCAAGATGGTGTGCGAGATGCGTTCCAACCAGCCCGCTCGCTCCAGTGATGACGATCTTCATCAGTGCGTCTCCTACAAACGTTCAGCGCCATTCCAAAAACGTCATTAACAATTCTCGCTGCCTGTGGTGAGGTGCGCCCCCGTGATGAGACAGGTAGTTAAGCACTGATTTGTGGTTGAAGCGACTGCTTGAACTCAGCCGGTGGCACGTCGCCGATAGCTGAATAAAGTCGCTTATGATTGTACACAGATTCGAGAAAGTATTTGATCGATGTTCTTGCTTCTGTCATGCTCTCGTATTCTGACAAGTAAACAATAGACGTATTTATTCACGCTTTTGAAAACACGCTTGATGATTTTCTCATTTCAATTCTCCCTTGCGGCGAAAGACAGCGGTCGCACCGACAATCATAGTTTCTGAGAGATTATGTCTTCACCTCAACCAGCCAACAGAATGCTGATCCGGGGCCTCGGCTTAATTGCTACGATCTCAATCGTGATCGGCAATGTCATCGGCACGGGTGTTTTTCTCAAAGCGCGCGTGATGACTTGCAACGTTGGTACGCCGGGCAAAGTGATCGCCGTTTGGATCGTTGCCGGTTTGCTCTCGCTCGCGGGCGCGTTAACCTATGCCGAACTTGTCGTGATGTGGCCGCGTGCCGGAGGCGAATACGTGATCATGCGCGAAGCTTACGGCAAGATGATGGGTTTTCTTTACGGCTGGATGCGCTTTTTTGTCGCGAGCGCCGGTTCACTCGCCGCCTTGTCCGTCGGCTTTGCCATCTTTCTCAATGTACTGATGGGCGGAGAGCTCGACCATTCGTTTTTCAAATTTAATTTTTTGGGCTTTCATGCGGGCTTCGGCAATTTACAAATGGTGGCGCTCGCCGCTCTCACAATCGTCACACTGATTAACTGTGCCGCCGTCTCATTCGGCGGGAAACTTGCCACCGCACTGACGGCGCTCAAAGTGGCGATCATCCTAGCGATCGCTCTGGGCGCATTCTTCTTTGCGCCGGGCGATTGGAGCCGCTTGATGCTCACCGATGCGGGCGGCGCTTGCGAGGGAGTCGCTCCAGCGGCGCGCTTCGGTAGCGCAGGATTCGCGGCGGCGATGCTCGGCGCACTCTGGGCTTATAACGGATGGAATGAGATGACGTACGTCGCGGGCGAGGTCAGCAACCCGCAGCGTAATATCCCGCTTTCTCTCATAGGCGGTATCGCGATTGTTTGCGCGCTTTATCTCTCTGTCAACGTCTCCTACTTTTACGTTTTGACTCCGACCGAAATCGCAAACGTTTCCGCCGCTTCGTCGGTCGCGACAATTGTCGTCAGCAAATTCTTAGGCCCAGTCGCCGTCAGCCTTGTGGCTGCGGCGCTCCTCGCTTCTACAGTTGGGGCGCTGCACATCTCAACGATGGCCTGCTCGCGCGTCCCCTATGCGATGGCTTGCGACGGGCTTTTTATAAAAAGTCTCGCGCGACTTTCACCGCGCACGCACGTTCCTGTGAGGGCGCTCGTCACGCAGGCCGTATGGGCCGGTATGTTAACTCTCTCGGGTTCTTACGATACGCTGACAGATTACGTAATTTTCGCCAACTGGATCTTTTTCGCGCTCGTCACAACTACCGTCTTTATTTTTCGACGCCGGTTCCCCGACGTGAAGCGTTCGTATCGCACTTGGGGCTACCCCGTTGTGCCCGCGCTCTTTCTTTTGATTTCGTTATGGCTCATCGTTAACACGCTGGTGACGGCTCCGGGCCGGTCGCTGACGGGTCTCGGTCTGATCGCGCTTGGACTACCCTTTTATTTTTACCAATCACGAAACGAAAAAACCCGCCAACTAAATCAGACCTTATGAGGTTGGTACACTCATGCAGCCTTCAATTTCTTCGCCTCGCACAACTCGGCGACTGCCGCATCAACCTCTGGCGTGTAGTAAATGCT
>JACCTF010000171.1 GCA_013812565.1 Pyrinomonadaceae bacterium
CTCAATTTCGCGCAAGATTTGGAGTTTAAAGTCGCGGGTAAATTGACGTTTTTTGAGAGTCATCGTTAAGTCTCCTATTTCTGATATAGAAGCTTAACTTGTTGTCTCATTCAAGGGGTGCAGTCCAGTAATCCCTCGATTAATCAGCGTGGTTTTCTACAAAGGCAACCGCACTCGCTCACATTTCCCACATCTCCATGCAGCTTTGGTAGTAACAAACCTAGCTGCAAGGCTCTCACTACTCTCCCCAAGTAGCCTTCGCCGATTCACACCGGTGATAAGGAGCAAACCATGCCAACCCCTACCTTCCGCATCCTGTGTGTTGACGACGATGATGACGTCTCCCTGATAATCAACACGCTGCTGCACCAAGCGAACTCGAACTATGAAATCCAGTCCATCAAAACCCCAGAGGAGGGACTACGCTTAGCGACCATAGAAGAGTTTGACCTCTACGTGCTTGATTACAGGTATCCGCAGATGAGCGGCATCAACCTGTGCCGCAGCATTCGTCAGCTCCATCCGCACACACCCATTCTGTTTTTCACGGGTGAAGAGCGCGAGGCCATGCGGCAGAAAGCGCTGGAGGCTAGCGCACAAGCCTACTTGGTCAAGCCAAATGACCTCAATAAGCTGGCAGCAACCGTGAGGAGGTTGATTGGTGTTGGAGAAGGCGCTGGCAAGACATAACACTGCTTCTTGGAGGCTCATGAGTGTCGTTGTTTGATAGGATGGCAGCAGCGTGACGCGGTGGCGGTTCTCATCACACAGTAGTCAGAACAGCCCAACAGGAAGTTAATCAACTCACGTCTCACGATCCTCAACACAGAGGATGCGCCGTTTCAGGGATTGCATAGGCCACCTCCAATGTTAACTACGTTGAAGTACAGATCCGGCCAAGACGCAGACACTACAGACCGGAGGTAAGATTGAGGGGACAAGCCGTCCAGCTAAGCTATGTGGTTGGAAGACGGATCTGACAGCTTTCTGCGATGCGGGTCTAGAGATGAGCAACAGAACAGACTGCCACTGTGAAGTTTATCTCACGCAGGACACCAAGCTCGACCGCAGCCCCATTTACGAATTGCGACAACCTGCTATACTCAAAGTGTCAACAAACTATAGATTGCTGACACCCAGATTTAGCTGCTAAAACATCCCGAAAATCTTGAATTTTTAGCAGCCAGTTTCGGAGGGTTTTTTGACACCCCTTTGTTGAGGAGTAAATTATGCGCGTTGGCATCTACGCCCGCGTCTCCACCCACGACCAGCAGACACTACCGATGCAGCTCAAGGCCATGCGCGGTTACGTACGGCAGCGCAAATGGAAGGTCGCGCTTCAGGTGGAGGAAGTCGGCTCCGGGGCGAAGCAGCGCCCGAAGCGCGAGGAACTGATGAAGGCGGCGCGCCGGCGCGAGGTCGATTACATCGTCGTCTGGAAGCTCGACCGCTGGGGCAGGTCAGTCGCCGATCTTGTCACGACGCTCGCCGAACTGCGTGACCTCGGCATCGGCTTCGTGTCGCTGACGGAGGCGATGGACTTCACCACGCCGTCAGGACGGGCGATGGCCGGGCTGCTGTCGGTGTTCGCCGAGTTCGAGCGCGACATGCTGAGTGAGCGCGTGAAGGCGGGTATCGCGCAGGCTCGCGCAGAAGGCAGAAGGCACGGGCGGCCGCGGACGGCGGCGACGAAAGCCGCCGAGGTCAGGAAGCTCTACAGGAAGGGATGGAACAAGTCGCAGATCGCACGAGAGCTGGAGATTAGTCGAGGCTCGGTCATTAGCATGCTGAAATAGCAGCGCTCCATGAAGCCGCTACGGTTCTCATCCGGTTAACATCTTCGCGTCTGAGTATGAAAGGTATGTTTACTGCGGGTCTCCATCGTCACATGAAGCGCTTAATTCCAAAACAGGGTTGAGCGCTTTTTCTTGACCTTCTCCAAAATTCTTCCATGAAACCTATGTCAAGGATTGTTATTTTCTGTTACCATTATGGAAAGGGATACAAAGGCAAAAGTACCCGACCATAACAAGGCAAGTGAGGCAATAGGTATGAACGTATCACTGACCCAAGAGCTTGACGAGTTTGTGAATCAGAAGGTGAATAGCGGCCTTTACAACTCGGCAAGTGAAGTAATCCGCGAAGGGTTACGGCTCCTCAAAGAACAAGACGATCTCAAGCGCTTTCGATTGGAAGAACTCAAGCGAGAAATTAAGAAAGGCATTGATTCACTTGACCGAGGCGAAGGCAGGCCCTTTGACGCTGAGGCTATTAAGGCGAAAGGACGGACAAAGCTTGCGCAGAGGAAAAAGTAAATGCTTGAGCTTATCGTCTCCCCGGAAGCTGATGATGACCTCTTAGACATCTGGCTTCGTATCGCAACCGACCGGGACACGGAGACCGCCGACAGGGTGGTTGATTCCCTTCACCAGAAATTTTTGGTGATCCTTACGACCCCTCAGATGGGGCGAGCGCGAGAAGAACTTGCGCCCTACCTTCGGAGCATTCCGGAGGGGAACTACATGATTTTCTACCGGCCTATTATGAACAGTGTAGAGATTGTGCGCGTGGTACACGGCAGGCGAGACATTGAGCGCCTTTTCTCGGGCGGGGAGTAAAGCGAATTGCCGTTACCGGAAATGCAGTTGAGGACCTCAATCAATGAAAGAGGCCTTACCTTAATCGAATTGCCCCGGGAACCACGCTTGCTTGAGAAGGGTCACACCGAAGGACTCGAGCCCAGTGTGACGGAACATCTCGTGAAACTGATCGTATCAGTGAAGGGCAGCAAGATCCAAAAGCAATTACAATAGCCGAAAGGAGAAGACAGTGAAGTCACGATTACTAACTACCATTGCAGCGCTTTGTTTGTGCTTCTCAGCCGTGTCCGTTACGAGGTCTGCCAATATGGCTGCTTCGACTTCCGACTGGCCTCAGTGGCGAGGCCCGGAACGTAATGGGAGATCGCAGGAGAGCGGCCTCCTTAAACAATGGCCGGCGGGGGGACCGAAACTGCTCTGGCAACTGAACGACATAGGAGACGGCTATTCAACGCCGGCGGTTGTCGGAACGCGGATCTACCTGATGAGCAACCGTGGCATGGAGAATGAGTTTGTTCAGGCTCTCTCAACTCAGGATGGAAAACCTATCTGGACAGCGCGCGTCGGCAACGTAGGCAACCCGAATCAGAACCCGCCTTACCCGAAGGCCCGGTCCACTCCGACCGTTGACGGAGACTTCATCTACGCGCTGGGCTCGGACGGTGACCTCGCCTGCCTCGAAGCCGAGAGCGGCAAGATTCGATGGCAGAAGAGCATCCGTAAAGAGTTCGGCGGCCAGCCGGGCGAATGGGCCTATGCGGAGTCTCCGTTGGTTGATGGCGACGTGGTTGTCGTAACCCCCGGCGGCGCGCAGGCCACGATAGTGGCGCTTAACAAAAAGACTGGCGCGGTCATTTGGCAATCGGCGGTTCCGGGTGGCGATCCGGCGGGTTATGCATCGGC
>JACCTF010000187.1 GCA_013812565.1 Pyrinomonadaceae bacterium
CTTTGAAGGGACTACCGAGTGCGCTCCCTGACGTGTTCGGCATCGCGCGTCCGACATAGATGCCCCCGCCCTTGTAACTCTTACGATTCTTCACTTCAATCATGCGAAATCCTCCTTGACGAATTCAGTTCTTAGAACGCATCAAAATGATCGCTTCTAAAATTCGTCCGCTTCGATGAATTGAGTGCCGGAACATCACCTGCGCCTCACCTCTGATGAGCGGCAGGAAGGTCATAAATCGTAACGCTTACGCGGTGCGCCGCGAGTTCGTCGCGGATGATGGTTTCGAGGGCGCTCCAACGACCGCCCGCAAGTCCGGCTCCGATGCGCGGCATGTGAACGGACGCGCCAAGTTCAACCGCATAGAAGCGAACTCGCTCAAGACCAAGCCGGATCGCACCGTAGCGCACGGGCGGACGCCCTCGCCCGTCACGACGGACGCCCTCCTGACCGATGATGTTAGCGACATACAAACCCTGCGGCTCGACAGCAACAAGTTGCACTTCGCCGAGCGAGAAGTTCACCGGCACACTGATCGTTTGGTCGGCAAGATTGACGATAATGTTGGTTTCACGATCTCGATGCCAAGAGCGGTAGGCTCGTTCGGGTTGTGACCACCGCCTCGATAAGGCGAGTACGAAGCCGCGTCCCCACGCCCCTACCGTGTTGCAGCAGTGCGCGATGATCTTCGCGCCGTCGCCTTGCGGGTGTGCAGCGTCACCAAGCACATATCGTATTTCCATCATGAACTCCTTAGCATTGCGTGAGGCGATCAAGAGGGATCGTGAGCCACTCGCTGACGATGAAAGAGTTGCACGCGCCCAACTCTCCCGCGACTTGTAGTCCCGCATCGAGAAAATCAAGTTCAAATGCTTCAAGCAGAGTGTGACCTGCGTGTAAAGGAAAGACGAAGCGAATGTGCGCCGGAAGGTCTGGCAGGTAAGCGATGAAGGATGCGCCCGTGCGCGTCACACTGATGCGTGGATTGTCGGGCAGTGTGAAGGTGATCGTCGTCATGGATTGTCGCTCCTGATGTCGAAATTTAAGATCATGTCTTGCGCCGTCCGCCTAAAATTTGCAGGCGGCGCAAGACATCAGACAGAACGACAGAGCGCGCGCTTATGAGGTATGACAACGGTTCATTCTTACGAAATCCACGAGTACAGATCAGCCACGCAGCATTTGGTCACAGTTTCTTATGCGGCTTGACCGCGCGCAGTGGCGCGCGTGCTGGTGACTGCGCTTGAGGCGTAAGGTGGGCTTCGGCGTTGCGCCGGAGAGCATTATGGGCGAGAGAAGTTTCTGGCTGATTAGAATGAACAACGCGCAGAGGTGGGTAGTGCTTGCGAAAGACCGCGCGCTTCCTGCGCCGCCTCACGGATTTGTGTTCGAGGTAGTCGGCGCTCGCTTCAAAGGCTTTGGAAAAGCCATTGAGGAGTGCGTCGCAGACGATGAGCGCGAAGATGATAAGGATAAAACCGACGCCGAGCAGCAAGAGGTTTTCAAAGTGGTTGTCGAGAGTGTGCAGCGCGCCGGGCAGAACAAGCGTGAGCGAAAGTGACATGAGCGAATCACTCCTGAGGTTGAGCAGTTTGCAAAAGCGCAGACTGCTCGCCGCTTCTTTTCGCTCGCGTCTTTAGTTAGGAACTGGGTTCGATTTGAACGAACTCGCGCGCCGGGAGCGGCGATGGCAAATCTCAATAGGAGGTTCGACGATGCAAGTGTAAGGAAGCCGCGTTAAGCACACAATCGCCGCAAGGCGAAACACAAACAGTTAGGATGCGAAACAAGTTCCGGGATGCTACTTTTCCGTCGCCGGAGTTGACCGCCGCGAAGCAAAGATGGGCGCGCGCCCTTTGAGCGCCCCGCACGAAGCGCGACATAGCTATCACTCGTTATGAGTTGCCACTAAATCCGCTTCGATATACAGGCGCATGAGAATGCGCGTTACGGGTGGCTCACAAGAGCGGAAGAGAATTTTCGTCTTCGTCGGCTTCGCGGTCGCCGAGGTGTCCGGCGCGGGAGGCTTGCGTCTCAGCTTCAGTGAGTGCTTCCTCAAGTTCATCCAACTCAGTGAGAACCTGCGCGTAACGAGCGTGTTCATCGGTTACGTCGGACTCGTCCGCCATTATTTCGGCTGGCTCGTCAGTTTCGACAATTGAGCCATAAGCGTCTTCGTGGACGGTGTAGATCACTCCCTCGCACGGGATTTTCGTGGTGCGTGCCATAAAGATTCTCTCCGGTTCAAATTTACCTGCCCGTCAACTCCATCGCATCACTCGACAACGATGTTAAGCGTCGTCAAGAGGAGAAAGAGTCGCTCAACCCGCGCCCGCAACTCTTCGCGGCTGTAACGAACGGTTGCGCGTGCGATGAAGCTGACTCTTGATGTTTGTGTAGTCGAGTCCTAACCGCTCCGCCGCCTCGCGTAGCTTCCCGGTGGAACTGGCGCGCCACGCGGCTTCGATGCCGCACTGCTTTGCGCGCAGCATCCATTCTTTCAACGTCTCGCCGCGCCGCAACACGCAAACCTCAAGCGGCAGAACGATGTCGCCTTCCTGCGCGAGTGCTTGCAACACTTCCGCAAGTTGTGGGGAAGAACAAAGATTCCCGCGCGCTTTTTCTACCGCGACATCCACCACGCTGCGTTTGTCAGAATCTGCGTCCACGGCATCGGCGTTCAACCAAGCCAGCGCCTCACCGACGCGCTCCATTGTGATCGTCTCACCTTCGTGGACGTAGCTCGTCAGTTCGTAAATCGTATTACGCAGCACGCGAATGTTGCCCGCCCAATGATGCGCGCACAGCATCTCGACCGCTCCGGTCTCGATTGCGTATTCTTCCGTTCGCCCGCTCAACTTAGAAACCGTCCCGGCGGCTTCACACAAGAAGGTGTTAATCAGCGCGGGGATGTCTTCGCGCCGCTCGCGCAGAGGGACAACCTCAATTCTCAACACGGCGAGACGACAATGCAAGTCTTCACGAAACTCGCCGCGACGAACCATCCCTCGCAAATCGCGTGAAGTCGCGGCGATAACCTGCACGTCACACCTGACGTATTGGTTCGTCCCCAAACGCTTGATCTGCTTCTCATCAATCGCCTTCAAAAGTTTGTTCTGAATCGCGGGCGGAAGGTCGCCGACCTCGTCGAGGAAGAGGATGCCGCCGTCGGCTTCTTCAAACAAACCCTTGTGATCGCGGTCTGCGCCGGTAAACGCTCCCTTGCGCTAGCCGAAGATCTCCGCCTCGACAAGCTGTTCGGGCATCGCCGCGCAGTTCAGTTCCACGAATGGCTTTTCCGCGCGCACCGACCTCGCGTGGATTTGCCGCGCCGAAAGAGTCTTGCCCGTGCCCGTCTCGCCGGTGATGAGAATACCGTGCGGGAAGCGTGCAACGCGCTCGATGTCGGCTTCGAGCTTCCGGGTCTTCGCTCCCACCTGCTCCGGCGGCACAAACTGCCACACGCGGCGTGAACATCGCTCGCTCTGGATGACGGCTGCTTTCAAGATCGCGCCCGCCGCGCGCTTCGTAATCGGATTTAGCTCCCCGAGATAGCGCGCTTCCAGTGAAGCGGTGTCGGCGCGCACCAAGATGGACGTGTCGCTTTCCGCAGATTCTCCTTCGCGGGCGAGTGTTAGTAAAGGCTTCCACAAGGTGACAAAGCCGTCGCGATCAAGGCACAGACTTGTGAGTGCGACCTCCATCTCACCCAGCAGCCGCGTAGTCAGTTCAAGTGTCTCCGCCGTCGAAGCGGTCACCGCAAGCGAGTTGATTTGGGCGAGCGGCGCGGTTGCATGTTCTGACGATGCTTGCGATGTTGTTTGAGTTTCTTCCGTGACGACGATTGATGTGACGGTGGACGTGTCTTGCTCCGTGTGCCGCTTCGTAGGGGATTCAAAGCTCATCTCTATTCTCCGTGTTGAAAGATTGCACGCACCGCCCGCCCAAAACTACGAGTGAATCGGAGAGTTGAACCGGAGCGAGCTTTCATTTTGGGGAAACGAAAGAGTGAGCAAGACAAATGGAAACGCTTTGCTTGCTCGTCGCTTCGGTTGGAACGGCTATGGTCGCGCACAATCCTGATTACAATCTTCATGCCAGCACGGGCGAACGCGTGATCGTCAACGGCTTTTTCGGAGAAGTTGGAGCTCGTGTCAATAGTTGTGGAAAAAGATTTAGCGCACCCTTGCCGCTCGCTTCGTTTCTCCTCAGGCCGCCTGTGCTGTTTGCTGGCTCAACTGGTTTGGTAAGCTGACGTATCTCAACTTCTCGGCATGACTCAAACGCTGCAAACTCTTTTCCGCTCGCTTCACGATCTGAAAGATTAAATAGACCGCTGAACGTGCCGACCTCAATCGCTTCATCGCCCCAGTTCGTAATCTCACCGAGGCAAAGATAGACTCGACGGGGTTGCTCGTTCTCAAGTGTTTGTGATGCTCCGCCGGGAAATCAAAGTATGTCAGCATCCGGTCCAGATCATCCAACAAACACTCGGCGGCTTTGTCATACATCCCGCGCCAACTCTTAGCTAAGGCGATGACTTTAGATCTCGCCTCTTCGCGCGTCTTCGACAAGTAAATCGCCCGCAGACTCTTGGCCGCTTCCCCGCGCTCTTTGTGCGGCAGTTTGTCCAACACATTCCTCATTTTATGCACCCAACATCTTTGCTGTTTTGTTTGCCGCCACACTTCACCCGCCGCTGCCCAAAAGCCCAAACCGCCGTCGCCAATGGCTAACGCCGGTTCGTTCATCCCGCGCGCTTTCAATCTGCGAAGAACCCCACCCCAACTGTCTTTTGACTCTCGGAAGCCTTCTTCCATCGCCAAGAGATGCTTTTTGCCAGTGACATCGGCTCCCATCACCACCAATAAACACGCTCTTTCATCCGCGATGCCAGCTTTGATATAGATGCCGTCTACCCACACATACACCATCGGCAAACCCGACAAGCTGCTTTTGCTCCACTCCTCATACTCGGCTTTGAAGCCAGCATTCAATCGAGAAATCGTTGACGGCGAAAGTGCCGCCTCTGCGCCCATCAGACACCGCAGCGCAGGTTCAAAGTCTCTGGTCGCCAGTCCTTCGATAAACAGCTTCGGGAAGACTTGCTGCAACGAAACCGAGCGCCGCTGATACGGCTTCACTATTCGAGACTTGAACGGCTCGTGACCCGCTGGCACATCCGACACGCGCGGTGTCTTGACCTTGATCGTGCCGCTGCCAACCGTGAGCTTGCGCTCTGGCGAGTGCCCGTTCCGGTAGCCGCGAAACTCCACCTCGGTGTCGCTGCGCTGATGCCGAGCGCGTTCGAGGTATTCACTCACCTCTTGTTCCAGAGCAGCTTGCAGCATCACTTTTGCACCGCGCCGGACAAGGGCTTCTATCGGGTCATCGTCTGCGGAAGAGACACTAAACATCTGTTGGTTGTAGAATTCATTCATAGCGTATCCTTTTCTGTCGGCTGATACCCGACGGTTGTTTTGTTTATGGTCAAACAAGGATACGCTATCTCTATTTTTAGAGCCTCAGCTTACTTCCACATCTTTCGATACTAACTCTCCGCAGTGATGCTCGCAGAGTCCCCGTCGCCTCACGGTTCTGGTGAAAGCCTTGCGGCTTGGGCTACATTGTCAGAGTGCTTCACACGACTTGTTACCTCATCGCGTTTCCTCTTAGAGTACGGC
>JACCTF010000191.1 GCA_013812565.1 Pyrinomonadaceae bacterium
CATTGCGGCCTCCTTGAAAGGCCGAATTATCGTGTAATGCACGGTCATCATTGTAAAGTGGTATCAGTGCTCCGAATCGCCCTCTCCAGTTCTTCGCGATTGTTCGTCGGCGCGGCGAGCACCCTGACGGCGTTATCGAACGAAACCACCATCACACGATCTTCCGGACGCAGTTGATTGACAAAGGAGATGGCGGCCGCCTGCATCTCTTCAAGGCGGAAGCGCGTCGAGCCGCTGGTATCGATCATCAACGCAACGGTAAAAGGCTTTTCGACGGAAGCGAAATAAGCGATCTCCTGTGGAGCGCCGTCTTCAAACAGGCGAAAGTCTTCCCTGCGCAAATCCGGGATGTACTTGCCCTCACGATCCACCACTTTCAACGGCACCGTGACAAGCGTTGTATCAACACGCACAACATCATCTTCGCCGATTTCTTCCGGCTCACTGCCAACGCCCTGTGGCGCTGACGATGTGGCGTTGACCGGTGGTTCCGAACTGCGAGAAGTGGGGGCAGGCGTCTGCGCCTCCGTCCGTTGCACCCAACCGCCGAACAGAAACGAAAGATAGAGAAGGGCACTGACACTCAGCCGCTTCATCGGTTTACCTGGTTTCTCTAAATGTCTTCAGCTACCAAAGCAAGACTGAAAATCCAAACATTCAAGCCAAACATTCAAGCCAAACTTTGGAACTACTACTTGACAATCTCGAAGTCGATCCACTGCGCTACGGTGCGATGTTTCTCTTTAGCGAGTTGATCTGAAACGATCACTTGCAGAACGTACTCGCCGGGCGAAGCTTTTGCGCCGAGCTGCATGCGCCCGCCGACCGGGATTCGCTTCATATCTGATTGTTGGTTAACGGCAAGCGGCGTCGGTTCACCTTCGTAGACAGGTTGGCCGTCGCGAAAAAGGCGCGCCTGTATCTGGAGCTGCGGAAGGCGCGTCGCCCGATCAAGTTGTGCGTTGTAGATCAAGTATGCGTAGTCGAGCCACATGCCCGGACGAAGGCGGCGGATGGACGGCCCGGCTTGTGGATCAGACTCTGCGGCCTTCTCCGGCGTGCCATCGGATGCTTGCGACCCAGGAGCCGAAGCTTGTTGCTGCTGCGGAGAAGATGAAGCCGCTGGTGTTGGTTCCGTCGCTTTCGGCGTAGTCGTAGCAGCCGCGGACGTCTGCGGGTAATCCCCGCTGAGGACGATACCCGACAAGGCGAGACGGTTTTTGCCGAGGTCCGGCACTTCGATAAACTGACTGGCGGAACCGATCTGTTCGGATGCGGCGTCGCGGACCGCGATCCGCAACTGATAAGCCCCGGCTTTTTTGACGGGAACGTTAACTGAATAAGTAAGCCCGTATTGCAACAAGTTGCGATACGTGTCGTTGCGCACGCGGATCGTGTGTGAGCGGTTGGCTTCGTCAACAACCGTTTCGTTGCTTCCGAAGGTAACCGCAAACACATCGAACACCACTTTGTGCCAACCGTCCGCTTCTTCAACAAAAGAAAGATTGCGCCCATCGATATGAAGCATCGAACGCATGAACGAACCCGTTTGGCTGTCGTTGACGAACAACGAGGTGAGTCGCAGATTGATGTTGCCGGAAGTGAACGGTGAGTTCAGCGCCGCGATCAATCGCTGCTGCGGCGTGCGTTGAACCGGGCGCGCTGCTTCGGTGGGCACCCCGTAGAAACCCGTGCGCGAACGAACGCGCAGCCCCGGTCGTTTCACACGCACGTTGATCTTGTGGAAGCGCCTTCGACCCGAAGCTTCGTCAAAAGTCGATTTTTCGGGTCGGTAGCCGATCAGGTAATACCCGCGCTGATCATCAAGCACGCGGCGCATGCCCCGCGCGAGGTCGTTCGTTTCGCGGATGAAGAAACCGCCGGTCTGCTGAGCCAGATAGTTCAAACCGTCTTGCGATGCGAAGTATTCGTCGCGGCGGCCAGTCAAGCGCGCTCCGACCTCTTGGGGTGACAGATCAGACGTATTATCTGCCGCCGTCAGACTGAGCGTCTGCAAACCGCGCGCGTCCATCGTGTAGATTACGACGGAAGCGCGGTTCGCTAAATCTGTCAGAAGACGTAGAGAGTCGAGCACGCGGCTCGATTGGATGTCGCGGCTGCGGCGACCACTCGCGACGGTTCCCGACTGCATCGCGTCCCGTCCGGCCAGGTTGAACATGCGTATGCCGTCAGACACCAACAGTACGGATTTTCTTCCGGGCAGTTCCCTCATGCCGCGTACCACGAAGTTGATCGCGCCGAGTGTGCCGACCGAGAAAATATCCTGACGAAGCTGATCCAGTTCCTCGTCCGCCCCAACGTTATCAATCGACCGCCGGGATCCTTCCACGCCGGCAGGCAGTCCGGCCCCAGACCTGCGGTTCAGTCGCTCAAGCGGATCAAGCCCGATGGCCGAGAAGGCGCTTATGCCGCCGCGTCCGAATGGATACCAGCGCACTCGTTCGATAGCCGCATAAAGTTGGCGCTTGTCTGAAGTAAACTGCTGCAAAGCTCCGGCACCGGCGCTCGTGCGAATGATGGCGACTAAATCGCCCGTTTGTATTTGCTGATCAACAAACTTCTTCAAAGCTTGCCGCACAAAAGCCGTGCTCTCAAACGACAATCCGAGATCGTCAACGATCACGGCCATCGTGCGGCGCACTTGATCGGGGCGCAGACGAACGGGGGACGCGAGCGAGGGCGCTCGTTCGCGTGAACCGGAAGCGATTGGCGGTGCTGGTTGCGGAGCGGCAGAATCAACTAAGACGTAGGAGAAACTTGTAATCTCCTGCGAGCGGTCGTCCTCGAAAATGTCAAAGTCTTCGGCGCGCAGATCAGTCACCGGATTTCCTTGGCGGTCTGTGACCACCGCATCCACCTGCACGAGATTGGTTGAGATGCGCACTACTTCATCACCATCGTCGGGCGCGCTTGGCTGTTGCGGCGACGATGGTGATGAAGATGCTGATGGCGTGGCGGCGGTCGAACGCTGCGCCGTGATCGGAGTTGGAAGCAATGAAAGCATTACGAAGATGAGAGTAAGAAGAAAAGAGAATGTCTTGTTCATAACCTGATCCGTGTAAACGCGGCCTGCTGCAGTGTGAGTGGATTAATCAATGACCAACTTAGTTCCGTTAGCGTTCTGCAAATGAATATGAGATGCTTCGGCGCAAAAAAATAAAGATCAATTTGGAGAAGATTATGCCAGAGCAAGCAAAAAACGGCGATACTGTGCGCGTTTACTACACGGGGCGACTAGAGAGCGGCGAGGTCTTCGATTCTTCCACGGAGGGCGACCCCTTTGAGTTTGAAGTCGGGGCGGGCGAGGTCATCGTTGGATTCGACGATGGCGTGCAGGGCATGCAGGTCGGCGACCGCAGAACAATTGAAATTGAAGTCGACGATGCCTATGGTCAAAGAGTGGAGGCGCTAACGCAAATGGTTCCGCGCGAAGGTCTGAGGCTTGAGACGGAGCCGAGCGTCGGCATGAATGTGATTTTACAACTTCCTGATGGAAACGAGATTCCGGTCGCCATCACCGAAGTCACAGAAGACCACGTGACTTTGGACGCCAACCACCCGCTCGCCGGGCGCAAGCTGATCTTCGACATCGAACTCATCGCGCTTCAGCAAGAAGCATGAGAAAAGCAGGGAGACAGGAGACAGAATAAACGCGGCTTCCGCCATAACCTTCTGACTTTCGACTCCTGACTTCTTCTGTTTTACCAGCCATCACTTCTCCTCCTGATCATCCTCAGGAGCAACGCCGAAGTAACGCATCCACTCGCCCACTTCCTCTTTAGCCACGCTCTTAGCGCGCCCTGTGTCAGTAATCTTTTCTTCATCGCGTGCAACTGCGGCAATGCTGCGCTGAAAGTCACCAGCCGAGATGATCCGCGCACCACAGCGGCGAACGTAATCAGCCAGCGCGCGATCCGAAGTGATAACCAGCAGCGTGCGCCGCTCACGCGATGCTTCAACCATCTGCTTGATACGCTCGTCCGCATTCGATCCACGCGCCCCGTAGAACACCTGCACTCCCTTGTAACTTGAGCCATCAGCAAAGAACTCATCCGGCGCGCCGTCAAACACAACCGCCATGCGCACACGCTTCCTTTGCGTAAACAGAACAAGGTCCTCAAGCAAACGCCGCCGCGCGCCCACACGATCACGGTGCCACCCCACCCGCTGACCCATCACGTTGTTGCCGTCGACAAGGTAAGACATAAAAGCAAGGATGAAGGATGAAGGCGGAGGGATGAAGTGAAGGCAAAAAAGCTGTCTGCTTCTTTTTCATCCTTCCGCCTTCATCCTTAAATTACAGTCTGTCCATAGTCACAGTATTCCACAATGGGGCAGTTCGTGCATTGTGGATCGCGTGGTCGGCAGAGCGTGCGACCGTGGCGGACGAGGTTGACGTGTAGCGAATAGAATTTACCCTTCGGCACAAGTTGGTTCATGATGTCGTGGGCGCGCTCATCCGTGCATTTTCGCGGGATAAGTCCGACGCGGCGAAGCGTGCGAAAGATGTGCGTGTCGAGCGGGAATATCTCTTTGCGACATGCGAAGAGCAGCGTGCAGGCGATGGTCTTCGGGCCGATGCCGCGAAACTGTGCGAGGTACTGAGCGGCTTCTTCGGTCGGCATGTTGTGGAGAAAGGAGAGATCGATTGAGCCATGCCGCTCTTTAATCTGGCGCAGCAGGTTGCGGATCACGGCGGCCTTCTGATTGGCGAGGCCGCCTGAACGAATCGCTGCGGCAAGAGTTGCTTCGCGCGCACGAAGCACGGCGTCCCAGGTTGGGAATCGCTTTTTCAATTGAGTAAAGGCGCGATGGCTGTTGATGTCACTGGTGGCTTGCGAAAGGATAATTTGGATGAGCATGTAGAGCGGGTCGGAGATGCGCTGGTTCTCCGGCACGCCGTAGGTGCGTTCGAGATTCTGGATGATGTAGTGAACAGGCTTTTCAACCACCGCCGCCACTGCCGTCTCTTTGGCGGGTGTGAGAGCCGATTCGGAAGTCGCCTTACAGGGCCAGGATGTGCTCATAGAACTCGACGTATTTTGGAATGATGAGATCAGTGCTGTAACGCTCGATGGCTGAGAGGCGAGCCAGGCGGCCCATCTCGCGGCGCAAGTCTTTGTCTTCGAGCAGGCGCGCGGCATCTGTGCTCATCTTTTCAACGTCGCCGACTTCGCTCAAGTAACCTGTTTCACCATCAGTGACAACCTCGGGCACACCGCCGACGCGCGAAGCCACGACGGGAACCTCGCACGCCATCGCCTCAAGCGCCGCTAAGCCGAAGGATTCGTGATCGGAGGGCAGAAGCAACACGTCTGCCGCCGAAAGGTAGCGAGCGATCTTCGGCTGTTTGCCGACGAAAGAGCAGTG
>JACCTF010000231.1 GCA_013812565.1 Pyrinomonadaceae bacterium
ACCAGGCTGAAGGGCCACCGAAGTGGGAGACGAGCGAGGTGCTTCACGTCACGCCGGGACAAGAGTTTGTCACGTCAGTCGATCAAGCACTCGATGCGTTTGCCGCGAAGGTCGATCAAATGCCCGAAGCACAACGCGAAAGGGCGCGTGCCTATCTCGCGGAGACGCGCAAGAATGCGTCGGACAAGCTCTATCGTCGACTCGGATGGATGACGCGCGCGCATCCATTTGTTTTGGATAACAGCCGTTTGATCGTGCCACTTTACTCGGATGGGTTTTCGTTTTCGTTGATGGCGATCACCGATGATTGGGGCCGGACGTGGAGAACCAGCACGCCGCTCGTCGGGCTGGGTAATATCCAACCTTCCATCGTACGCCGCAAAGACGGCTCGCTCTATACGCTGATGAGAGACAACGGGCCGGCGCCGAAGCGACTCCAGGCCAGCGAGTCGCGCGACCGCGGCGAGACGTGGTCGCCGATTGTCGACACGGATTTGCCGAACCCCGGTTCCGGGGCCGAAATCATTTTGCTCAAGAACGGCCACTGGGTGTTGATCTCAAACGACACCGAGCGCGGACGGCACAGCCTGTTGGTCTCTATCTCAGACGATGAAGGCCAAACATGGAAGTGGAAGCGACACCTGGAGCATGAGCGTGCCGGTGAGGGCGCCGGAGAGTTTCATTATCCATCGATCATCCAGGCTCGCGACGGCACCCTACATGCCACTTACAGCTACTTCTTTGATCGTCAAAAAGCGGTGAAAGACCCGCAAGGAAGACTCATCAGGAAGGCAATCAAGCACGCCCATTTCAACGAGGAATGGGTGATGACAGGTGTCACAGCGGGGCAAATAACAGAGGTGATGCGGAAATGAATTCCCAACAACTGGGCGTGGCACTTAAGAGCGGTCAGCGAGTTTACGGCACGCTCGTCATTTCGCCTGCGCCTTCATGGCCCACACAGGTCAAACGTCTGGGATTAGATTTTGTCTTTATAGACACTGAACATATAAGCCTCGACCGCCATCAGCTTTCGTGGATGTGTCAAACCTTTCGCGCCCTAGAGATTGCGCCCTTGGTGCGCATCCCTTCCCCTGACCCTTATCAAGCAACGATGGTGTTGGACGGCGGTGCCAGCGGGGTCATTGCGCCATACATAGAGACCGTAGAGCAGGTCAAAGCTCTGCGCGGCGCGGTGAAACTTCGGCCTTTGAAAGGGCAATACCTACAGAGGATTGTGGATGGTCATGAAGATTGCGGCGAGGAGTTAAGCCAGTACCTGAAAGTCTACAACAAAAATCATCTGCTGATTATCAACATTGAGAGCCAACCAGCGATTGACGCCCTCGACGATATTCTAGGTGTCCCTGACATAGACGCCGTATTGATCGGACCGCACGATCTGTCATGCAGCCTCGGCATCCCCGAGCAATATGACCATCCTAGATTTGATGAAGCCGTTAGAATCATCATCAGAAAAGCGAGAGCCAGCGGCATCGGCGCTGGGATGCATTTTTGGGCTGGCCTGAACCAACAGGTCACCTGGGCCAGAGAGGAAAATCTCAATCTAATCATTCATCGCGCAGACATTTTAGCCTTCTTCGAATACATGGACAGCGAGATAAATAAGATAAAAGAAGCCTTAGATGATAAGGCCGTGTAATCTAATACTGCTGTTAGCACGCATGTTCTGGACGCCCATCCACTAGACGATGAACTTTGGAACAGCACTGCGTCCGGCGAACTTGAAAACAAAACCATTCCGATTTCAGCATTACCGAGTAAAGCGAAAGGGGTAACAAATGCATCTGGTCCAGATTATTAACGACGCCAATCAGCGCCGCGTCGGCACTGTTGAAGATGACCGACTTATCCTGATTGACGAGCACTCGTCCATTTACGCTCTGGCTCAAGCCGCGCTCGCTTCCGCCTCGACCCTTTCCTCGACTGCGCGCCGTTATTTATCTTCTTCCGCTGCGCTCGATTACAACGAAATCTATAAGGGCCAAACGGATTGGCGCATTCTACCTTCGATCGACCACCCGGAAGAGCCGACTCGTTGTTTAGTCAGCGGGACGGGCCTAACACACAAGGGCAGCGCTGACAATCGTCAAGCGATGCACACCGCCGTAGCCAACCCCGAGGCGGTTATCACTGACAGCATGCGCATGTTTCAATGGGGCTTGGAAGGCGGAAGGCCGGGGGCGGGCGCGATCGGCGCGGAGCCTGAATGGTTTTACAAAGGCGACGGAACAACTTTGCTCGGACACGGCGAGGCGCTCGTGGTGCCGCCTTACGCCGGAGATGGCGGGGAAGAGCCGGAGATTGCCGGCGTTTATTTGATTGATGAAGCGGGGACGCCGCGCCGGTTGGGGATGGTCATCGGCAACGAATTCTCTGACCATCAATTGGAGAAAAGAAATTATCTGTATCTCGCCAGCTCGAAACTGAGAAACTGCGCGATCGGGCCTGAACTGGTGCTTGAGCCACAGTTTGATGCCGTAGCGGGCGAAGTTTCCATCGAACGGGGCGGGCAGGTGCTTTGGGCGAGAGAAATCACGACCGGCGAGGAGATGATGTCGCACAGTTTGGAAAATCTGGAGCATCATCATTTCAAACA
The DNA here is from genome assembly GCA_013812565.1 of Pyrinomonadaceae bacterium. Taxonomy (GTDB): domain Bacteria; phylum Acidobacteriota; class Blastocatellia; order Pyrinomonadales; family Pyrinomonadaceae; genus JACCTF01. Next base: position 2,621 of record JACCTF010000231.1, read on the forward strand.
CCGCGCGCATCGTCGGCCCGGCGATCTGCACATCCATTTTTTCGGAGCCGCGGCTTTTAGTTTCGGAGCGGGACTCGCTTTAAGCGACGGCGATGTGATGCAAGTCAGTTTCGCCGGCTTCGGTCGCCCGTTGCGCAATC
>JACCTF010000234.1 GCA_013812565.1 Pyrinomonadaceae bacterium
TAACAAACTCCGCATAGTCACGACGTGAACGCGGCAGGACGCGATTGGTGAACAATGGAAATAACTCGTCGGATTCGTATTCTACATAGAGGTCGGGAAATGCTAGCAACGGTTGAAAGGCACTCTCGCGTTGTGCTTCGTTTACTTCTTGTGTGTAAACAAAGCTGTATTTCTCTCCATCGGATGTCAACCGGCCGATAGTGAACCACCGCCGACTTGTAGCATCCTGCCAAGCAACAAAAAGTTTCTTCATGATAATTCACTCCGCAGCCCGAGCAGCCTGCTTCGATTGTATAGCAAGCTCGTAGTGGGCATGAGGTAGTCCGAGTTGAGCACATAACTCACTTGCAATCTTTTCTGACCAATCTTCGCCCGTGTCGGGGCGAGCTTCCTTGAACAAACACTGCCCAAGCTCATCATGGAAAAACCAAAACTTTGGCTTGGTTCCCATTGGCTCGGAATTAGAAGCGTCTTCCGTAACTTCGATAACAATGAACGTATCAGCCAAGATGCTATTAACCTGAAATGTAAACGTGTGTTAATCAAAGACGAAGCTTTTCATTACTTACTTCGACAGTCATCACCATTAACAAAAGCCCGGAGCACATCGATGTTGCGTAGATCATCAGTTGGACGCTCCTGTGGCGTTTCGAGCAGAAAGGCAGCGTGTGTTAGCTTCGGGTGACATACGATGCGGGCCAGCGCTTCGCTCCCGATCAAGCCTTCGCCCAAGTGCCAGTGGCGATCCACGCGCGAGTTGTATGCCGCTTTTGAGTCGTTGAAGTGAACGACCGGAATGTTCTCGACCCCGACGTTGTGATCAAGCGCTTCGAGTGTGGCAGCTAAGCCGTCTTCATCGCGTATGTCGTAACCGGCGGCGAAGGCATGCGCGGTGTCTAAGCACACGCCGAGGTTCAGCCCCGAACATGCTTCGATGATGTCGCGCAGATGCTCGAAGCGGTGGCCGATGCAGTCGCCTTGCCCCGCAGTATTCTCTATCAGTATGCGGAAGGAACCGAGGTCAAGCCCCTCGCACGCACGCGCCAAACTTGCGGCGCAGGTGCGCACGCCTTCTGCCTCACAAGATCCTTTGGCGCTGCCGGGATGAACAACCAGGTAGTCCGCGCCTAAGGTGATGCCGCGCTCGATTTCTTCGCGAAAGGCCACTGTTGATTTCTCGCGTATCACCGGATCAGCCGCGGCGAGATTAATCAGGTAGGAAGCATGAATTACCACTGGTGAGATTTTAGTTTCAGCGCGCACGACTTGGAAGCGCTCAATATCTTCCGCATCAAGGGGGCGGGCCGTCCACCCACGCGGGTTGCGCGAAAAGATTTGTACGGCCGTGCAACCGAGTTCGTGCGCTTTAAGGAGCGCGTTCTGTAAACCGCCCGCAATCGGCGCATGAAACCCGATGCGCGGCACACGCTTCCGTTTATCTTTGTTGCTGATTTTCGTTTCGGTCTTCGTTGCAGTTTTGGCTGCGCGCATCCGGTCACTACCCTCTTTCATTTCAACGCGGCTTCGACCCCGGCATCATCCTGCGCCACATCTTCCATTACGCGGAGCACGTTGCCGCCTAAAATTTTCCCGACGTCTGTTTCTGAGTAGCCGCTCCGCTTAAGTTCCGCGGCAAGGTTCGGCAACTCTGCTACGGACGACAAACCTTGCGGCGTCGCTTGAATGCCGTCGAAGTCTGACCCGATGCCGACGTGATCGACGCTCGTGAGGCGCACGATGTGGTCGATGTGATCAACAACGCGCGCCACGGGTACGGGCGGCAAGCGGCGCGCAAACTCTCGCTCGCGCACGCGGTCGCACGCCATCCGCTTCTGCGACGGGCTGCCCTCTGTATGCCGCTCTGCTTCCCGCACGAGCCGTGCAATCTCGATTTCAACCAGATTCTTCTTCTCACGCCATCCCGGTTCCAGAAAAGCAGGATAGAAGACAACCGAGCACACGCCGCCGGTGTTTGCTATGGCTCGCAACTGCTCGTCATCAAGGTTGCGTGAAACATTGGCAATGGAGCGCGCTCCGGAATGGGTTGCGATGACAGGCTTTGTCGAAGTGTCGATGATGTCCCAGAAAGTTCGGTCCGAGACGTGCGAGACATCGATCATCATACCCAGACGATTCATCTCGCGAATGACCTGTTTACCAAAGTCGTCGAGGCCACGCGTCCGGCCCACTTGATCACCGGATGAACCGGCCCAGATTGTGCTGACGGTCCAGGTGGGCGACATATAGCGCACTCCCATGCGAAAGTAGCGTTCGACCATTTCCAAACGTTCATCAATCGCATAAGCCCCCTCAAGTCCGATCAACGCCGCCAGCTTCCCTTCATTCGCGATGCGCCGTATGTCAGCGGCAGTGGTGGCAAGCTCCCACGTTTCCGGATTGTCACGAGCGAGCCTATGCACGGCGGCGATCTGACTGTCGGCGCGTTCAATCGCTCTCTGTCCGCCGGTGCCGTAGAACTGCGGCTCGACCCAGATGGCGAAGAACTGCGCGTTGAGTTCGCCTTCGCGCATCCGCACGGCATCGAGATGTCCGTCGGCGAGTCGCTCGTTTAAGTTCACTTCTTCATCAACCAGGCGCTGCGCCGTGTCGGCATGCATGTCTACGGCGATGAACAGGTGGTCATCAACCGACATCTCACCTCGATCTATAGAAGGACGAGAATGTGTTTCAGTTTTTTCCGGCATGCGATAATTTATGAGCTGCAAAGAAATGAGGAACAGAGCAATGAGGGTTGAAAGCGAAAGAGTCGCGCAGGCCTTTACGCTGATAGATACTGCGAGAAAGATTGGGGATGATAGCCTTATGTTTGTACACGAAAACTCTTGCTCGATGGTACGGGAGACGTCGATTAAGAATCAAGCCACAAGCAAGCTGAGGGCGGTTTTACAGAGTTGCCAAGTAACATCTCTTTACGGTATGGTGCGGTTCCCCATAAACCAAAAGCATCCGCATGCGACGCAAATTTATCAACTGTGAATTCACCATAGACAGAGACGACCACCCGAAGGAGTTAAATCAATTATGTTCTCGAAAGATGCACCCAATGATGTGAAGAAGCCGCGCATTGCTCCCGAAATTTGGCACAACAGAGAGTTTATCAAGTGGGATGATGCGCGCGTGCACGTAATGTCGCACGTTATACATTATGGTTCGAGCGTCTTTGAGGGAATTCGGTGCTATGCGACGAAGCGCGGCCCGGCAGTCTTCCGCTTGCAGGAGCATATGCGGCGCTTGTTGAATTCGTCCAAGATCTACCGCATGAATCACGACTGGACGCTCGATGAATTGTGCCATGCATCCGTCGAGTTGATTAAGCGTAGCGAACTTGAACAATGCTACGTCCGCCCGATCATCTTTCGCGGCTTCGGTTCGTTCGGCGTCAATCCGTTTCCAAACCCGCTGGAGTG
>JACCTF010000242.1 GCA_013812565.1 Pyrinomonadaceae bacterium
AACGGCCTGCCGACGCTCGTGCCCGACGTTGGTACACCCTACGGTTTTTACAAGCCGCAGAAGAATGTCTTGATGCCGCGCCTCGGCCTCGCCTATCGACCGACCGATGACTGGGTGATTCGCGTCGGTTACGGCATTTACTACAACGTTCACCAGTTGAACAACTACACGATTCTTAATCTCAATCCGCCCAAGTCGGGGACGAGCACGTTTACGCAGACTGGAACAAACGGTCGGATCAACCCAGGCCAGACCGTGCTCACCTATGCGTCTCCCTTCGGCGTGGTCAACCCGACGAGCGCTACTGGCATCAACGCCCTCAACCCCGATAACAACCAACCTTATGTCAATCAGTGGAGTTTGGACGTTCAAAGACGATTGCCATTTGATACGGTTATGAGCGTTGGATATGTTGGTAATAAAGGAACGCACATCGACAATACAGTTGAACTGAACGACCCGGCACCGGCGCTCAGTTCAGCAACTCCGAGGGATGTCAACGCGCGCCGCCCCATTCGCTTCTTCGTCGATGGGCTGAATGGTCCGCAGCGGCCGCTAAATAGATTGCGCTGGCTCACTTCAGATGCTAACTCCTGGTATCACAGCTTACAGGTGGGTGCGCAGAAGCGATTTACCGCCGGGCTGCAAATGAACTTTGCATATACTTACAGCAAAGCATTAGGTGAGGGCTACGGGCGGAATGAAGGCGCTGGCGCGATTCAAAACTCGTATCAGGATCCCAGAAACCGCGCCGCCGAGAAGACCCGCTACGGCTTCGACATTCGCCACAATGTGGTCGTCAGTTTCTTATACGAGATCCCGGTTCCGGGCGCATTCGACTCCGGCTTTGCGAGACATATCTTCGGCGGTTGGCAAACCAACGGCATTCTAGTTTTGCGCTCGGGTTTTCCATTTACAGTCGTGCAGAACGGCACGATCAATACCCAAGGGGGCCATGTCCGGCCTGATCGTCTCTCCTCCGGCGAACTGGATAACCCGACAATCAATAAGTGGTTCGACCCCGACGCCTTCCGTGTGGTTACCTGTCAACGCGATGATCTGGCAGACCGCTGTCACTACGGAAACGCGGGGCAGGGAATACTCGAAGGTCCTGGCTTTAAGAACTTTGATTTCTCACTTCTGAAGAACATCCCGATCCGCGAGGGCGTGCGGGTGCAATTCCGTGCCGAGATTTTTAATCTGTTCAACACCCCTCAATTCGGATTGCCGAACTCAACACTGAATGCAGCTTCAAACTTTCTACCCTCATTGGGCGGGACACAGTTTCCAACCCAAGCAGGCATCGCTCGCGGGGCTGGCGCGATCACCAGCATTGTCGCGCCGATGCGACAAATTCAGTTCGGATTGAAATTTCTCTTCTAAAGAGGTTTAAGGTTCAAAGTTCAAGGTTCCAACAAGTCTTGAACTTTGAACCTTAAACCTTGAACTCATAAAGCAGGTACAACATGACAAATCGCCGAAGATTTCTTCAATCGTTATCGAGTCTGCCGTTTGTCGGTGGGCTTTTTGCTCCGCACTTCGCTGTGGCTTCGCCTACGGGGCGCGACTTCTTCAAGGAGCTAGGCGTGCGCCCGTTCATCAACGCGGCTGGCACGTATACGGTGCTAACCGCGTCGCTGATGCCGCCGGAAGTTATCGCCGCAATCCAGTATGCCTCGAAGCAGTTTGTTCAGATCAACGATCTGCAAGCGGCTGTCGGCGCGCGCATCGCAAAGCTGATCGGGTGCGAAGCGGCGATGGTCACTTCAGGGGCCGCCGCGGCACTAACAGTCGGGACTGCCGCCTGCATCACGGGTAAGAATCAGGAGTTCATCAAGCGGCTGCCCGACATCGCTGGCATGAAGAACGAAGTCATCGTCCAGAAGTCACATCGCTACGGCTACGATCATGCGGTGCGCAACTGCGGCGTCAAGCTTGTTGAAGTAGAGACCGCAGAGGAATTGGGGAAGGCGATTGGCGAGCGCACGGCGATGATGCTGTTCTTTAACGACAAAGACCTGGCCGGTCAGATCAAGGGTGAGCAGTTCGTGGCGCTCGGTAAGAAACATGGCGTTCCGACCTTCAACGACGCTGCCGCCGACGTGCCGCCGACGGAGAATCTCTCGAAGTACACGAAGATGGGCTTCGATCTAGTCACGTTCTCCGGGGGCAAGGGACTCCGCGGCCCGCAGAGTTGCGGTCTGCTGATTGGTCGGAAAGATTTAATCGAGGCGGCGCGTCTGAACTGTTCGCCAAACGGCGATACGATTGGCCGCGGCTTGAAAGTCAATAAAGAAGAGATGGTCGGCATGATGGTCGCAGTGGAGATGTATCTACAGCGCGACGCCGCCGCCGAATCGAAAGAATTGGAGAGGCGCATCAAACTGCTCGTCGACAGCGTAGCGAACGTGAAAACCATCGCTTCTGCTACGCACATACCGGAGATTGCTAATCATGTTCCACATCTGAAGCTTACCTGGGATGCGTCCGCGCTCAAATTATCAGCCGAAGACGTGCGCAAACAGCTACGCGAAGGTAATCCATCGATAGAGATCACGCCTGCTACGCCTGCTACGCCTGACGAGATAATTATCAACGTATGGATGTTACAACCAGGCGAAGACCAGATTGTGGCGCGCAGGCTTCGTGAGATTTTCAAAGCAGCTTAGGACCAATCTTGGAGTGAGCCGCAGAAACACAGAGATGAAGAAAGGATGAAGGTGGAAGACGGAAGGAAAGAAAGAAAGAAAAGCAATCTGCTTCTCTTTCTTCCTTCGTCCTTCTTCTTCGTGCCTCTGTAGATACCCTCTAACCAGAGCACACCCTCCACGCAGTTGGTATTTGCGGAGTTGTGCAGTCACATCTTCACTGCCC
>JACCTF010000248.1 GCA_013812565.1 Pyrinomonadaceae bacterium
GCTTGATTGTGTGTCTGTTGGCGTGCCCGTTGACGTGTTTGTCGAAGCGCTCGTGCTAGGCACGTTTATCTCCGGCGCGGGCTGCGTCAATCCGCGGTTAACAAGAACTTTAACCTCTACGCGACGATTGCGTGCGCGCCCTTCGCGTGTCGTGTTGTCAGCAACGGCTTGCGATTCGCCGTAGCCGAACGGTGTAACGATTCGACGCAGCGGAATTCGATGATTCTCCGCCAGATAACGAACCACGGCGTCAGCGCGACGTTCGCTCAGGCGGCGGTTTAAGTTAAGGCTACCGTCGGCGCTGGCAAAGCCGCTGACTTCGATCACATAGCCCTTTGCGTTGAAAGCTTGCTTGGCAATTTCGTCAAGCTGTGTTCTGGCATCCCTTGAAAGTACAGCGCTACCAACTTTGAAGTTGACGGCCGCTGTTTGCTGTGGCGAGTAGTCGTCCAGCGCTGAGATGCGATCATTGGTAGCTCTAACGCCCGTCACGGCAGCATCTGCCGTGGCTTGCGCTGTGACTGCGCCGCCCTTCGCCGCGTTGGAGACGGCTGCCAGCTCTTCTAATTGACCGGAGAGTCGTTGTGCGTTCTGCTCAACCTGTCCGATTCTTCCTTCCGCTGTGCCGATTCTTCCCTCCGCCGTCCCGACGCGATTCTCGACCGGATTGACACGCGCCTCAAGGCTGCGCGCAACTTTGAACTCGGTGTCAGAGAACCGCACTTTGTCCGCCGTAAGCTGTCCGGTCGCGTCTCCGCGTCCCTCAACTTCGAGGCTTAGGCCGGGCAGAATATTGGTCGTGGCGTAGTTTCTGGCGCGACGAAACGGATTGCTCTTTCTCTCGGTTACACGCGTAGTATCTGTTAGACGCACGACGGTATCAACGCCGTTGATGTCACTTATTGTGAACGTGTCGGCTTCACGCTTGGTGACGACGCCGACGATCTTCGCTTTTTCGCCGCTGCTGATCGTACGCTCTCTAGCGCCTGTGCCGGCGGCAGTGCTTGATGTGCTGCCCTGAGTGTTTGTACTGCTTTGGGTACTCGTACTCCTGGTCTGATTTGTTTGAGTGGAACTGTTTGAATCGTTTTGCGCAAAGATAGCCGCCGGCGAAACTGCAAGCACAAGGCCGAAGGCGCACGTTGCTAAATGTGATGTTCTGTATTTGTCAATGTTCATTAAACTAAACTCCATGTGCGAAAACAGCTAAAGCCGCGTTGGCTCTTAATCCGTTTTGCATGCTAGGGCGATCTCCTTCGAAAACAAAGGCGAACACGAGTATCGCCGTTTATGTGACAATCAATAGTCGCCATAAAATACGACTACAAACCACTAACCTGACCTCGCGTGAGGAGATGCGGAGATCGGTTCATCAGTGCAAGCAGAGATTTTTTATAAACTTTCAAAGCAAGTCAAGCGCTTAGCCGCGAAAAGCCCCTGATTTATGGGAAAGCGGCTATTTGTCATGTAATCACTAATTGATCGCAATAATACTCGCCGTGCCAGAGCACAAATCGAATGTTTCAATGTATGCATACGAAGGTTCAATTCGATCAAAATTAAAAACCGGAACTGCTACCGCTGCCTCACTTGTCGCCATGAGCAAGGGGCATGTTCTTTCACACTTTCACAAACAGTGCGCCGCCTCCTCCGTTCCACGGTTCTGCTTACAACGCAAACTGTCCTGCCTCCAATGTCTGCTTAATGTGACCAAGAAACTTTTCGGCATCCGCTCCGTCGATGATGCGATGGTCAAAGCTCAAAGCGAAGTAGGCCATTGAACGAATCGCTAAAAGGTCGTCGCCTTCAGGGTTGGTCATCACCTTCGGGCGCTTCTCGATTGCACCGATGCCGAGGATGGCGACTTGCGGTTGGTTGATAATCGGTGTTCCGAACAATCCACCGAAAACACCCGGGTTGGTAATTGTAAATGTACCGCCAGCGACCTCGTCGGGCTTGAGTTGTTTGGTCCGCGCGCGCTCCGCCAAGTCGTTTGCCGCACGCGCCAGACCGGCGATTGAAAGTTCATCAGCGCGTTTGATAACAGGCACGATCAACCCCCAGTCAAGCGCGACGGCGATACCGAGATTGATGTCGCGCTTGTAGATGATTTGGTCACTGCTGACCTGCGCGTTGAAGATGGGGAACTGCCGGATCGCCTGTATCGCGGCTTGAAAGATAAAAGGCATGAATGAAAGTTTAGTGCCGGTTGTCTCAAGGAAAGCTTTTCTATGCTGATCGCGCAATTTCGCGACACGCGTCATATCTATTTCGTAGATGGTGGCGACGTGCGCCGAAGTGCGCAGTGACAGCGTCATGTGTTCGGCGATCTTGCGGCGCATCGGGCTCATCGGCTCAACGCGGTCGCCGTCACCGGGTTGCACCGGAGGATGCGGCGGAGCCTGCACTGCGGGCATTTGCAGGGTTTGCGCTCCGGATGCCGGCGGCGCAATTGTCGATGGCGCAACGGGCGACGGAGGCGGCGCAACTGAGGTTTGCGGCGGCGCAGCTTGCGGCATCGTGGCAGTCCCGGCCTCGATGAAGCTGAGAATGTCATTCTTTGTAACGCGCCCGCTCGCGCCTGTGCCTTCAAGCTGCGAGATGTCTATGTCGTGTTCTTTCGCGATGCGACGCACAAGCGGGCTTGAGCGAGTGCGTCGCAAATCTTCGATTGTCTGTGCGCCGTCGCCGCTTCCATCTTCACCCGAATCTTTATCACTAGACGAAGAAACAGCTGACCCCGACGTGAGCGCGTCCGCCATAGAAGTTGTCGTAGGAGGCATCGATGGCACAGTGGGCAAGGGTGTGCCGGTCTGCGAAGCGGCAGCGCCCGGCGCGGGTACGGCAGGCTGCGGCGCGGGAGGGAACTGTGATGGTGGTGGCACTGACGGGGTCGGCTCGGCTGCGGTCGAATTCGTTTCGGCAGCAATCGTTGCCGCGGCCGCCTCCTCCGCCGGGTGCACATCTGCTTCAGTGGCTACGGGAGTGGTCGGTGTGGCAG
>JACCTF010000324.1 GCA_013812565.1 Pyrinomonadaceae bacterium
GGTACTTGCTATTTACGGCGTGGGGCTGCTGCTCTCTGTCAGCCCGAATGACATTCCCCGATTGGAGGAGGTTAGTGTAGACGGACGAGTGCTTGCTTTCACGCTCACGGCTTCGGTCCTGACGGGGATAGTCTTCGGCTTGGCGCCGGCGCTTCAAGCTTCGAAGCTTGACCTCAACAAAACTCTTAAAGAAGGGTCGCGGAGCGGAACGTCAAGCTCCACCCGCCAGCGCATGCGAAGCCTTTTAGCGGTGAGTGAAGTAGGGCTGGCAATGGTGCTGCTCATCGGAGCCGGACTTCTTATCAAGAGCTTCGTGCGCCTGGTAAGCGTTGACCCCGGCTTTGATCCACAGAATGTTTTGACGTTGGAGATGGCTCTACCGCAGTCTAGCTATCCTAAGCCGAGTGATTGGACGGTCTTTTATCAACAGATCCTGGAGCGTATCGAAACACTGCCGGGCGTCCGCTCCGCTAGTATGGTCTCCAACATACCGATGGATCGCTCTGCCCCGGAAGCGCCTTTCTCGATACAGGGGCGACCATACGACCCGACGGGCAAGCCGCCCGTCGTTCGTTTCCAGATGGCAGGACAAAACTACTTCCGCACGATGGGCATTCCGGTCGTGAGAGGTCGGGATTTTTCAAAGCAAGATACAAGTGAAACATCTCGTGTGGTCATCATCAACGAAGCGATGGCCGCCCGCTTCTTCTTCGGGGATGACCCTCTCGGAAAGTACGTCAAGCTCGGAGCGCCGCAAGCTCCTGCTCCCTGGTTAGTAATCGCGGGGGTCGTGAAGAACGTGAGGAGCGGCGGGTTAGAGAGAGAGGTGAAGCCGGAGATGTACCTGCCTTTCGTCGAGCGCCCTCGGCCATCAATGACCTTTGTTTTGCGTACCCAGTCTGACCCGGCAAGCATGGCGGCTGCGGTACGAAATGAAGTTCAAGCGCTTGATAAGAATCAACCCATTCACAACGTCAGAACGATGGGGCAGGTCGTTAACGCTTCGGTAGCCCAGCGGCGCTTCTCCATGTTCCTCTTAGCTGTCCTGGCGGCCATCGCCTTGACGCTCTCAACCGTCGGCCTGTTCGGCGTTATGGCCTATTCGGTCGGCAGCCGCACACAGGAGATCGGCATTCGCATGGCTCTGGGCGCGCAGCACCGGGACGTGATCAAGATGGTGGTAGGCCAGGGGTTGAAACTCACACTGATCGGCGTTGGAGTCGGCCTTGCCGCTGCCTCGGTTCTAACGCGCTTCTTAGCGAGCATGTTGTACGAAGTGGGCGCGACTGACCTCACCACTTTCGCTGGTATTTCGCTGCTTCTGATTGCGGTGGCGCTGCTGGCCTGCTACATCCCTGCGCGGCGTGCCACGAAAGTTGATCCGCTGGTGGCGCTCAGGTACGAGTAGCAGGTTCGGAAACCGGCGGGTACGAATTTCGACCGGGTTGTTCCTAAGGCTCGGAAGCTTCGTTCCCCCGTCACCTAATCGGCTCAGGCCGCCTGTTGGAATGCTACTCGCTCCGCCAATGCCGGCCAGCGCGATCGGGGTAATGACATCCCACGCTGATCGAGGCTGAAACTGCGTGTAGGCGTGAGTCGCGTACTGCGCCATCCCTGCCGCGTTCGAGGTGAGTTGCGAGAAGTCGTTGGCCTGCATGCCGGCGGTTATGGAAGTTTAAGAACAAGCGGTGCCGCTAAGGAGTAGCGGGGGGTTCGTGGCGCCGGGCGGCGCGTATACCCAGCTCGTGCATTGGCAGGAACAAGTCGTAGTCTGATCGCGTCCTCCAGGCGTGTCGCGCGCTCGTATTCGGCGAGAATCCGCCGCACATAGTTTTGCGTTTCAGCGTAGGGCGGTACGCGCCGCTCGTAACGGTCCACCGCACCCTCACCGGCGTTGTACGCGGCGAGCACCAGGTCCAGCCGATCTCGCCCGTAACGATTCGTCAGCCACGCCAGGTAGCGGCAGCCGCCTTCGATGGCTTGCTGCGGATCGTAAGGATCCCACACGCCGAAGCGCCCGGCCGTAGCTTTGACCAACTGCATCAACCCATAAGCGCAGGGCTTTCCATTCTTGTAGCTGGTCGCGGTCGCGCGGAAGGCCGACTCCTGGCGCATCACTTCCAGTACCAACAGCGGCGGCAACCCGTAACGATGCGAGGTTTTGACGATTTGCCGTGCGACTGCCGGCGTAAGGTTTGTACGCGGCTTCGCCTCAAGCGTAGCTGGGCAAATTAGGATGAAGAGGATGGCTCGTCGGATCATCTCTTCTGCTCATATTGGGCGCACTCTCCGAAGCACTATAAAAGTTCAGCGCGCCGGTCTCCCCCCACTCCCGCGCTTTCTCTTTTGCCAGTTTGACCAACCGCTTGTTGGCTTCACGCAAGCGCTTTAGTTCCTGCTCGCCCTTCACCACGTCGCTGCGCGTCCATTCAATTACTTCGGTGCTCAACTCCTCGCACCCGACGTGCGCGAGCGTTGCCGCCCACTCAATGCCTTCCGACAATGAAATCTTCTTATCCCAATTGTCCGCCCGCAGACCATGCAAGTAGATCGCGATCTGGCGTCGCAAGTTGTCAGCTAACCCGGGCACGGCAGAGCGCAGAATCTTCTCCATGCGGATTGCGTCCGGGTGCTCCAAACTCATGAACTTCGATCTTCGCCGGAGCGGCGCCGAGAGTGATTCGCGTAGTTGCCTCTCACCCGCATTTGATGTAAAGCCGATTAGTATAGGAGGCAGTCCACCTCGTCTTTTGATTTCATCCCGCGACTCATTGATGGTGATCCGCTGGTCGACCGTGACACCTAACAAGGCGGCTTCTAACTGCGAGCCTTCGGGTATCTTGTCGATCTCGTCAAACACAACCATGACCAGTTGCGCTTCACTCATCAGCGCGTGCGCCATCTTGCCGGGAATTAGATGGTCCCGGTCCCACCACTTAACGTCACGCTTTTCGCGACGCGCCCGCGCCGCCTCCCACCGCTGAGCGAGCTTGTTCCATGTGTACAACACCTCGCCGGCACCGACTTGCTCGTAGCATTGAATCCAGTAAAGCTCCGCGCCCGAGATCGCCGCGACGCGCTTTAGCAGCTCCGACTTGCCGCTGCCGGGTTCGCCTTCAAGGATCAATGGGCCGCGGCGCATGTGGAACCAGTTCGCGACATCAAACGCCTCTTGGAGCGTGACCTCATGCCCGACATCCGCGAGTCGCGCCCGCAACATACGGGCCGCACTAAGGTTGATTTGTTCTTCAATCAACATACCGCTCACGGTAAGAA
>JACCTF010000325.1 GCA_013812565.1 Pyrinomonadaceae bacterium
GATCAAGGCATCCTGCCAATCATTTCGCGCCGTCTCTCCAGGCGCGGCGGCGTCGAGGTTGATGGCCGCAGCAACACGCTGATCATCACCGATGTTAAAGAGAACATCGACGCGATCCGTCAGCTCATCACCTTGCTGGACCAACCCGAACCGCAGGTAGAGATTGAAGCGCGCATCGTCATCGCCAACCGCAACTTCAGCCGCGATCTCGGCGTGCAACTAAACGCGCTCGCGATCAACAGCCGTACCGGCGGCACGGCCGGCTTCGGAACTGCCGCCGGATCACCTGCTGGGGGCGCTGGCAGCGGTAATACCATCGGACTCAGACCGAGCGGAATACCGCAGGGCATCCTCAATCCGTCGGGCGCGCTCGGCGCTAACTTGGCGAACACCGTCATCGGTTTGACGACCGGCGTGATCGGCACGGCGCAGATCAGCGCACTACTCACAGCGGCAGAAACCAAGGGGCAAGCCAAAGTCGTCGCCAGTCCGCGCGTCACGGCTCTGAATAACCGTCCGGCGCAAATCGAGAGCGGCCAGCAGATACCGGTCGTCACACCACAACTCGGCGCGGGCGGCGCAGGCGGCGCGCTGCTTTTCACCACGACGTTCGTCTCCGTGCCGCTGCGTCTTTCGGTTACTCCGCAGATCACCGATGTCGGCACAGTGATACTGCGCATCGTCGCTGAGAACAATAGCATTAACACGACGATTGCAATCTCCGGTACGCCCGGTATTGATACGCAGCGCATGCAATCGGAAGTGCTCGTTCCCGACGGCGGCACAACGGTGATTGGCGGCGTGCTGGCCGACAACGAAAGCGAAATTCAGAATCGCACGCCCGGCATATCAGGCATCCCCATCCTCGGCAACCTCTTCAAGCGTAAAGCGACGGCGCGTCAAACGAACGAGATTCTCTTCTTTATCACCCCACGAATTTACCGGCCGGACTTTCAAGGCAAGCCCACCGCCGGAACGGTGAGCACCGGCACGCGCACGACACAGATCCCGCAACCAGTGCCGCTCGGCAACCCACCGAGCAACACCCCGATGATGATGCCAATGCAGCAACCTGGACAACAAACGGCGACGCCGACCACGGTTCCCGCTGTGCCACAAACGCCGGGAGCGTTCACTGGTCCGGGCCAGCCTGCCAACCCTGTGCGTCCCTGAAAGGAGAAGGCCACCGAGATGTTTAAGAAGGCACTTGAAGCCATCCTCGAACGCACCGAAGGCAGCACGGGCGCGCTGATCATGGGCACGGACGGTATCGCCGTCGAGAAGGTCTTGACCGCGAATGGTCAGGATTTGAATCTTGATGTTGCCGCCGCCGAATTTACCGCGCTGGTGCGTGCCACGCAGCGCGTCAGCAGTGACATAGGGCTTGGCGCTTTGAACGAACTGGTTCTCTCACTCGAAGGCGCATCCATCGTGATGCGTCTCTTAACCCAGGATTACTTTCTGGTGCTCGCTCTCGGGCGCGACGGTAACTTGGGGCGCGGGCGTTATGAGCTGCGCAAGGCGGAATTAGAACTTGCGTGCGAGTTTGCAGTGTGAGGAATTAATCACTTTCCTGTGTGATTTGAAGTGTGGGTGAGGCCGGGGCGGCCTCACCTATATTCATGAGGGCGTTAGATCGCTGAACTCAAGATTGGAATTGAAGTCTCTGCTGAATATAAACAAAAGGAAGCTTCACCGATGGCATTTTTAGCGAAACCAGATCAAGTAACGGGCGGCAGCAAGCTCCTTGCCGCGTCGAACGAGAACGGGTTCTCGCTTATCGAGTTGTTTGTTGTCATTGCAATAATATTGATCATGTCGACATTTGCAATCTTTGCGCTGATGCCGCACCGAAATGCGTACCGGACTGACGACCAGGCGCTTCGCATTCTAGACTTTATGCGCGATGCGGGCCAGCGCGCCATTACACAGCGGCAGGTGATGCGCCTTGAGATTGATCAAACCACCAATGTCATCAGAATAATAGATGAAAACCAAGTGGCCCTGGGCACGGCAGATGACGCGATGGTCCGTCAAGAGGCGCTTGAGAATCCGAATTTTGTCAGGTTGTACTTGACACCAGCTGGTGCGACCCCACCCACCAGCGGTGGGCCGCCTAACAGCGGTGGGACGCCTAGCGCCGTCACGCTCCCTCCTGCTCCATCAAATTTTCCAGCAGCGGTCTATGCCGCTTGTCTGCATCCTCTCACGGTAAGCCACAGCGCAAATCATAACGGTTGGACGGCACGCTTTCTCAGCAACGGATCGGTGGTTAATGCCGGCACCAATGCCGCAGGTACGAACGCGACCCTCACAAGCGCAACGCTTTACCTCTGGCCGCCGCAGGCCGGTGCCCCTAATACGGCTGCACAGCCGCAAGCGATTCGCGCCATTACCGTTTTTGGGGGAACGAACGCGGTCAGGCTCTGGAAATACAACGGAAACGCATTTGTTTCGCTGAGGTGAACCGAGATGAACATGAACGCAGATGAACGAGGGTTCACGTACCTAGATGTGCTGGTCGGAATGATGATCCTGTCTGTAGGAATCATGGCCCTGGCGGCCGCTGTCACGGGTGCTGTCGTCAGGTCCAGAGAGTTGGAACAGCAGCTTATCGCCAAGCAGCACGCCGCATCAACTCTCGAATCGATCTTTTCTGCTCGTGACCTTGAGACGCTCGGCTGGGACGCCGTTGGTAACGTTGGCACTAACATCGTTACCGGCGTTGCGCGCGGCATCTTCCTCACAGGCCAACAACCGATTGAACCCGATCCTGGCGCAGACCGCATTGTCGGGACGGCTGACGACACTGGTAGCGCGGTGGGCGGGTTCCAACGGCAGATTACGATTACGGATATTAACGACCCGCAACGCCCATCTCCGCCGAACCCGATAATGATGCGCGAGGTTCGAGTAATAATCTTTTACCAAGCGGGCACCATTTGGCGTCAAGAGGCGGTCTCAACGGTGGCCGCCAATTACTAACAACCGCTTCTCCAGGAAAGATGATGCAAAGTAAAACCCCTCACATACAACTTGGTAAGCATAACTGTCAGAGCCAGCAAGGGGGCTTCACTATACTGGAGCTTCTCATCGCGATGACGATGTTCGCAATCGTTACCGGGGCCGCCTTCGGCTTGATGGAAGTTGCTCGTTCCGATCGCTTCACGACAAACCAGCGCGTTGAAACGATGCAGAACGTGCGGGCTGCCCTTAACGCCATCGGGCGTGATGCGCTTAACGCAGGCTTCGGGTATTCAAACATCGGCGGTCAGCTTCCGGACGACAGTCTCGCCACCCTGCTTGGTTTGCCAGCCGACACCGACACATCTCTGGATCGTCTGACCCCAGTCGTCGCTGGTAATAACATCACTGCGAACACTCTTAGCGGAATAAATACAGACCAGCTCACCTTTGTCTTTCAGGATGAAAGCTTCAATAACGGCACGACCTTATCGATTGATGAAATTATCCCCCCGAGCGGGCAATTGAGGATCAGGGATCCGGGTACTAACGCTGTCTGTCGTATTAATGACTTGTACATCATCACCGGCCAGAACGCATCGGCAATCGGGATGGCAACGAACATGTCCGCTAACAACAAAATAGTTTTTGCGGCCAGCGACCCGCTCAACATCAATCAGCCAGGTGCCAGCAGTCCGCTCTCGAATGTTACTGCTCCCGCCAGCGTCTCGCGAATCAGTTGGGTGACCTACCGTGTGCTTAACGACGGCACGCTGGTGCGGACCGTTTACGGTAACAGCGCCACAGCATTGCAAGACATGCCGCTCGCTTATGGAATCAGGGACATGCAAGTCCAGTATGTCTTAGTCGATGGAACAATCAGTGATGATCCAGGGGCAGGCCCCGATCTCACGGCCGGTACTGCCGATGACACACCGTCAAACTTCGGGAATGTTCGTCAGGTGCGTGTGACGATCAACGCGCGCAGCCCTGAAATAGATCGTCGAACTAACCAGCCGTTTCAAGTAACGCTAACCTCAACCTTCAACACGCGCAACATAGGCTACGACGCCAGGTAGTGTTGTCGCGGAAGGAAGCCCCAAAAGAAAGAGCATTAATATGAGAAGTAAAAAGGTTTATAAACCGGAGATCGACCCTCGCAAGCGCGACAGACGCCGTGGCGAGCAAGGATCAGCAACGGTTATTTGTGTGCTGATCTTAGGCTTGCTCAGCATCTTTGTCGCGGTAGCTCTCTCACGCACCACGACCGAGGCGATCATTATGGGCAATGATGCTGCGGAAAGCAGGTCATTCTATGCGTCTCAAGCAAGTCTTGAAACGATGACGCGAAGCTTCAACAAAGTTTTCGACGTGCGGCTCAATCCAAGCCCTCAAGACCTTACGAACATACAGACAAATACGCCGACAATGCCTGGCTTCACCTTCAACCAGCAGATCACGCAGACCGGAACCGCCGAGACGACAGTGCTCGCGGGCGGGCCTTTTGAGGGTCTTAATGCCTTGCGCGATCCATGGCGACTGACGACGACGGCCACCGGCCCGACCGGCGTGCAAGTCCAGTTGGCGCGGACCTACTTCAACTACCGTGTTCCAATCTTTCAGTTCGGCATCTTTTACGACGACAACTTAGAATTTACAGTTGGGCCTGGCCTGCGTTTCGGCGGCCGTGTTCATACTAACGGCAATCTTTTTGTCGGGTCTTGGGGAGGCATCTACTTCAACTCCCGCGTGTCTGCCTCCCGCGAGATCGTTAGCGATGTGCTTCGCAATGGTCAAGGGACAACCGGGTATGATGAGGTTTATGTCAAGAATGGAACCAATGCTTATGTAAAAATCGGGCGTGGCCGGGGAAGCGCCACTGATGGACCGGACTTTAACACCTCTGATGCGGACATGCCGGATGGTAGTCGCAACACGAACTGGAACACTATTAAAGCAGAATTTGACAACAACCTTTTAGACAGCGCCAAACCGCTTCAACTGCCGCTTAAAATCAGTAATGCCTCCAACATCGAGATCATTAAACGCGGGCGGAACGCGAACGATTACGAAGTTACCACGCAGGGACGCGCAGTCGATGACCAGATCATCGGTTCTTCGCGTTATGCGAACCAGCCCGGCATCCGTATCACGCTCGCTGACAGCCAAGCGGAGCTTCCAAGCGGCACTGGCGGCATCCGGTTAGACGGCGCAGGCGACGGTCTTGGCGGCGCGAGCGGCAGTCGAGGGAGTTCAGGCAACGGCAGCCGTGGTTATCAACCTAAAGCGATGACGGATTATCAAGCCACACGCTTCAATGCTTACCGTCTCTACACCGGAGCTAGTTACACGGATCGCAGCATGCCAGCCGCACGTCAAACTTGGATCAAGGTGGAGATCGTCAAAATCAATGCAGCAACTCTCTTGGTCGAGACGCAAGACGCGACGGAAGACTTTTTAAGTCTCGGCCTGACTGAGCAAGCACCACCTAGAGTGGGCAACCTATTCGAACCTGATGATGACTACTATGACGATGGCATTGACAGCCGTTCGATTATCAAGATGCAGCGCTATACAGTCTCAAATATCTCAGCCCCGCCAATCAAGGCCAACGATAGCGGTCAGCCTGCATACACGCCAGGACCGGATAGCAAGCCGGTTTATACATTCGTTGATCTTGACCCGAACCCTGCGGTCTATAACGGCTATAGTTGTGTTACAAACGACAACTACTTGATTCCCGGAGAAGCAAACTTTCACGGTATCGAAGCCGAGATCAACGACGAAGACGAAAATAGCAATGGCGATGATCTTAAAATCGTGCCGTTCCCAATTGAGATGTTTGATGGGCGCGAGGGAATCTCCCGCTTTGATCTTTACGGCAACTATCTCACAACCAATTACCCGACGGGGACGATTCCATGGAATGGCGTAATGAGCCTGATCGACATTGATGTGACTAACTTCCGGCGTTTCGTTGACGGCGAGTTCAACGGCAAGTTCCCGTCCAATGCTGCTCTACCCGGCGGTAGCCTTTCAAACGATGACGTGCCGAGCGATAACCCCGGCCGATTGATCTACGTTTCCGACCGGCGTGGAGATCGTGACTTTGACGGCGAGTACGACATGGAGGACATCTACGGCCCGAATGACGGAAATCTTCAGCCCGGCGAAGACGTCAACGGCGACACTATTCTCAACGTGGACAACCAGTGGGAGGGGTCGAAGTACCTGGCGCAAGCGAGTTGGCTGCTTGCGGATGCGCCATTGCCTATCACTAACTCAGCGACCACCTACACGGATTTGGCGGCCTTCTTTGACCACCGCTACTACCGTCGCGGCGTTCGACTGATCAATGGCACGCGGCTCCCCGGCAACAGCACTACCGGGTTGACGCTGGCATCCGAGAACGGTGTTTATATTTTAGGCAACTATAATGCTACTGGAATTAGACAGGTTGGAAACCCACTCGGGGTAGCAGGGGATCCGACGCCCGCTGAAGACTTCCTTCCGGACGCAAGCAACGGGCAAGTTCCGGCATCAGTCGTTGCCGATGCTGTAACGATTCTCTCAAACGCATGGAACGACGGTAAGAG
>JACCTF010000608.1 GCA_013812565.1 Pyrinomonadaceae bacterium
GTGGCCTGGATGAACCACGCGAACGACGGCAACGAATCGGCGGCGTTTGAATCGGCGATCCAGACGAGCTATCAGCTTGCCGCGGGCACGGATGAAGTGACAAGACTGATTCTCGAACGATTGGTTACGATCATCAACCCCGCGCACAACCCGGAGAGCCATGAACGCTTTGTCGCGTGGTACAACAGCGTGCAGGTGACGCGGGATGGCACCGCCGACCGCGCCGCCGCCGAGCACCATGCCCCGTGGGGCATGAACACCAACAATAACCACTACCAGATTGATCTGAACCGCGATGCGTTCTTTCTCACGCAGCCCGAAACCATTCAGCTAGTCCGCGCCTTTAACGACTGGAACCCGGTGGTCTTCGTTGATCATCACGGGCAGACGAAGAACATGTTCTTTCCGCCGCCCGCCGATGCCGTCAACCAGAACGTCACTGCAAGTCAACTCGATTGGATGAACCGCTACGGCAACGTGATCGGCGAAGCCTTCGACCGTCGCGGTTGGAGCTACTACCGGCGCGGTCGCTTCGATCTTTTCTACGCGGGCTTCTGGGATTCGTGGCCGACCTTAAACGGATCAATCGGAATGACGTTTGAAACCGACGGCGGTGGAAACAAAGGCTTGGCTTACGAGCGCGAAGATAAAACCATCTTGACTCTGCGCGACGGCGTGCTTCATCACCACACGGGGACGATGGCGACCTTGAAACTCACAGCGGAAAACAAAGAGCAGCGTTTGCGCGACCTTTACGGGTACAAGAAGTCGGCCATCGAGGAAGGGAAGCAAGAGGCGCTCAAGCAGGTCGTGCTGGTGCCCGGCAAAGATGAAGCCCGCGTGCGGATGTTAATTGAAAAACTGCAAACGCAGCGCATCGAAGTCTATCGCACAAGCCAGCCCATCCGCCTTAACCGTGCCCGTGGCTACGTGGGCGGGGGAGAAGGGACAGGCGCGCGGGAGATTCCCGCCGGAGCATACGTTGTTCCGATGAATCAGCCGCAGAAGCGTCTGGCACGCGCCATCCTCGAACTCGAACCCGCGTTTACGAAAGAGTTTCTACAAAATGAGGAGCGCAAGAAGCGGCGGGCGGATCTGCTCGGCGCGCCTGTGCGCGACGGCTTCTACGACACCACCGCCTGGTCGCTTCCTATTCTCTACGGCATCGAAGCTTATTGGGCGGAAGACGCAGTTGCCTCTAACAATCTGGTTCGCGTTGACGCAGTGGTGGAGACGGGGAGCACCGCCTCTCCTGCCCGAGCGACTTACGCGTACCTCTTTGGCCCTGACTCCCTCGGCTCGATGCGACTCCTGGCACAACTATTAAGGGAGCAGTTTAATACGGTAGTGGCGACCGAACTTTTCCGCGTGAATAATCGCGACTTCGCACGCGGCTCCGTCCTCGTTCGCGTCGAACGCAACCCGGCGACGCTACATGAGCGCATCAGCCAACTTGCGGCGGAAACAGGCGTCACTGTTTACCCACTCACAAGCGCCCGCGTCGAAACCGGCCCGGACTTCGGCGAAGATTCATTCGTTGAACTTGAGATTCCGCGCATCGCCGTCGTCACGGACGAACCAACGGATGAGCGAGCCTACGGCGCGACCTGGTTTACGCTGGATCAGCGTCTGGGACTGCCTTTCACTTCGCTCAAAATTGATCAGTTGAAACAAGTTGATTTACGCCGCTATGACGTGATTGTGTTGCCGCATGGTTCACCGGCAGGCTATCAGGAGATGCTTGGCGCAAGCGGCATCAGTCGTCTAAGGCGCTGGATGGAAGACGGCGGCACGCTCGTGCTGATCAAAGGCGCAGCCGCACTTGCCACACGCAAAGGGGTTGAATGGACCAGTTCAACCTTGAAGAAGGATCAAGCAAGCGTGCGTCTATTCTTCGAGGATAACGTCCCACCCGCGCGAGGCCAGACAGATGCCACTGACACAGAGCCAAGCTCAGACCGGGCCGGTGAAGATGATGCCAGCGGCGGCGCTGCTAACTCAGCCGCCAACGAAAGCAGGAGGACACAAGCCCCACGAGCACCAGCGACCCCAGCCTCGACATCACAAGCCTCAACAGCACAACCTGCAGCGGAGGATTCCAAACCAGTCACACGCGAGACGGAGTTGGTCCGCGTCTCCGGCGCGCTGCTTCGCCTCAAAATCGATGGACAGCATTTCCTCGGCTACGGCTACACCGATGACATCGGCGCAACC
>JACCTF010000609.1 GCA_013812565.1 Pyrinomonadaceae bacterium
TTGCCATTTGGGACGGCGAGCGTCGGTTGTCCGGGGAAGTCCGCTCGCGCGAAGAAGCGCGTCGCATCTACGATGAGATCGTGCGCCGCCAGCGTGATCCGGGTCTACTTGAATACGTCGGCAAGGATCTGTTTCAAGCCAGTATCTTCCCCATACCTCCACGCTCAGATAAGAAACTAGAACTCACTTACACGCAGGTGCTGCGCGCTGAATCCGGCACAGTGGCCTATCGTTATCCGCTCGGCACAGGCCGCAACCTACAGCCAATCGGTCGGGTGTCGGGACGCATCGAGATTGATAGTCGAGAGCCGCTGCGCAACATTTATTCGCCAAGCCATGCGATAGAGACCGCACGCAAGGACGGCGAGCGACGCGCCCACATTTCGTTTGAAAATGAACGGGAACGCGAGCCGCAAGACTTTCGCCTCTTCTACTCGCTTTCGCGCGAAGACTTCGGGTTGTCGCTCGTCACGCACCGCGAGCCGGGAAAAGCCGGCTTCTACCTTTTGATGATCTCGCCCCGAAATGATTGGGCCACCGAGCAGTATGCGGCGAAAGATGTGGTCTTTGTGCTCGACACTTCCGGTTCGATGGCTGATGAAGGAAAGATGGAGAAAGCCAGGGCGGCGCTGCTGTCTGGCGTGCGCAACTTGCGCGCGAGTGATCGCTTCAACATCGTTTCGTTTGCGGGCGAAGAGCATTTGATGGCGAGCGGAATGATCACGGCAGATGATGCGGGGCGAGCGCGTGGCGCAGATTTCGTGCGAGGGTTACGCCCCGTCGGCGGCACCAATATCAACGATGCGCTCGTCGCGGCGCTTCGTTTGTTCGATCAGCAGATGCGTCCGAAACTACTGGTTTTTATGACCGATGGATTGCCGACAGTTGGTGAGACGAATATCAACCGGATCATCGAAAATGCGCGGGCGGCAGGCACGCCGGGCGTCCGGTTGTTTACATTCGGCGTCGGCTACGATGTCAATACATCATTACTCGACAAGCTCGCCGCGGAAAATAGTGGTGTCGCTGACTACATTGAGCCGAAGGAGGATTTGGAAGTTAAGGTTTCCAACTTCTTTACAAAGGTTAACCATCCGGTGCTAACCGATCTCAAGTTGGACATGGGCGGTGTGGAGACGGATTTAATCTACCCGCGCAACTTGCCGGATCTGTTTCGCGGCAGCCAACTAACTTTGATTGGTCGCTACCGGAATGCCGGTGACATGCGCAATGTTCGTTTGCGATTGACGGGTCGCGTCGGCGGCAACGCCAGGACTTTCGCTTACGACGATCTTCAATTTCCGCTAACGAAAAATGACCACGAGTTTTTGCCGCGCTTGTGGGCCACGCGCCGCGTCGGCTGGCTAATGGAGCAGATTCGCACGAACGGCGAACAGCGTGAATTGCGTGATGAGATCGTTGACCTCGGCACGCGCTACGGAATCGTTACGCCATACACGTCATATTTGGCGCTTGAACCGGGTCAAGAATCGCGGCCAATCGGCCCTCCGGTTCCTCTGCCGATCAACGGGCGAGGAACGAGTAACAGGGCGTTGAACGAAGATAACCGCGCGACCGGAACTTTCCGAAGCACAAGGAGACCGTCTAGTAGCACACCAGCGACAGGTAACGCTGAGCTTATGCGAATGGATACCGGCAGAGCCGCCGTGCAGCAAAGCAAAGACTCGCGTGCACAGCAGGAAACGATAATAGTGCAAGCGAATGTCGCACAAACGGACGTGCGCAGCATCGGCGGTAAAACTTTCTACCTGCGTGAGGGCGTGTGGATTGACGCAGAATTCAAAGCTGAAAGCGGACTACCGGAGACTCCTCTCGTCTTTGGCAGCGACGACTACTTTGCGCTGCTTCGTCGCGAGCCGCGTCTCGCAGAGTTCTTCGCGCTCGGTGAACGCGTCGTGGTCGTCTTCAAAGATCGCGTCTACCGCGTGGGCGCAGCAACATCCCGCTAAAGGCTATTGATTCAAAGACTGCGTCATGAACGCTCTTGAAAGGAGTTACGAAAGGCGGAAGGATGAAATAAAGGCAGCAAAACCGTCTGCTTCTTATTCATCCTTCCGCCTTCATCCTTTCATGACTCATTCATTCTTGCATCGGCCTCTGGTCGACCATGCCGCGTAGTTCGGAGCGCAGTCGCTCGATTTCAAGCAGCTTCTGTTGCACACGATCAAAGAGCGGCGTTTGACCCTTGATGCCTTCATCAATCAGGAAAGCTGCTGCTTCTGAACGGCTCTGGAAAACTCCGGCCTGCACAAGCTGGTCGAGTTTATCCTGCACTTCGTGTGAAACTCTGACGGGCACTACGTCAGTATCTTTTGCCGAGATGGCACGCTCGATGGTGCGGCTGATGTCGCGACCAATCGCGCCGAGCGACTCGGGGATGCGCGAAGCGATGTCACGTACCGAAGACGACAAGCGTTCTGAGTGCTGCTTTGCATGTTCATCTTTTTCGGGCAACATCAAATCATCAATCATCTCTGGTGGGTTGTAGGGGCGTTGCGGATCGTATTGATCATTCATCTTAGATTCACCTCTCTGAAGTTCCATCCAAAAAGCGTCGGGCTATAAGCTTACACCGTGTAAACTACAGGGCAAGCTGGAGGCCGCTCTGCTTGGAAGCCCTTTGAAGTAAAGAATTCTACGAAGCGGTTAAAAGCAGCGTCAAGCACTCGAGTTCGCTATTCCAGCAAGCCAAATGTGCGCAACCTTGCCGCCGCCCTGTGCATTCGGTACTATGCACGAAGCCGTCACCCGAGCAGTTGACTCACTCGAGTTAAGCTCAGGACTGCTTCACAAAATTGATCATAATCCGCTCCTGAGAGGTTTGCTAGTAGTGAAGAACAGAATCTCGTTTGCACTTACCGCGCTGCTCCTCATTGCGCTTTCGCTTCCATCTTTTATCTTCGCTCAAAGTGCTCAGACGCCGGACCGCAAGGCCAATGACACATCTAGATTTCCGCCCAACGTCGCTCCGAGAGCGGCGCGTCGGGTGGCGCGTGACCCCGCAAAAACGGACGCCACCGCGGGTATCGAGCATGATTTCGCTGAGGCCTTGACGCTTGTCCAAGAGAACTATGTGGACGGTAATAACATCGATTACAACACCGTCTTTAAGTCCTCGATCATCGGCATGCTCCGCTCGCTTGATCCGCACTCGAACTATTATGACAGCAAAGAGTTCGACGAGATGCGCACCGAACAGCGGTCAGAGTATTTCGGCATCGGTGCCTCGATCAGCGACCGCCGCATCGGTAACAAACCGGACGACAAGTCGGACACATATATCATGTCGACTTTTGAGAACTCGCCGGCCGCACGCGCCGGTCTTCGCTATGGCGACCGTATCGTGGCGGTTGACGGACAATCGATGCGCGGCAAGCCGTCAGGGGAAGTACGCGATAAACTTCGCGGTCCACGCGGCGTGAGCGTAAAGATCACGGTCGAGCGCGCTTCCAATAATCAGCCTGAGACGGTTGAGATCACGCGCGATGCTGTGCCGCGGCCGTCGGTTCCTGATGCGTACATGATCCGTCCCGGCGTCGGCTACATTGATATGACGCAGAGCTTCGCCTACAGCACGTCGGATGAACTGCAAGCAGCACTCAATAAATTGCAAGCCGGGGGCATGACTTCGCTGGTGCTTGATCTACGAAACAACCCGGGCGGTTTTCTCGATCAATCGATTAAGGTTGCGAGCAAGTTTCTGCAACCCGGCCAACTTGTTCTGACGCAGAAGGGACGCAATCGCGGAAGCGACCGCCCGTACCAAGCTCGAACTGAAAACGGCGTGACGCCTGACGCCACAACGCCGCTTGTAATCTTGATAAATCAATTCACTGCGTCAGCTTCTGAAATCGTAGCCGGCGCGGTGCAGGATCATGATCGGGGGCTTATTGTCGGCGAAGCCAGTTTTGGCAAAGGGCTTGTGCAAAGCATTATTCCGTTAGAATATAACGCTGGGTTAACGCTTACCTCTGCCAAGTACTACACTCCTTCAGGCCGCTTGATCCAACGCGATTACTCAAATGTAGGTCTCTACGATTACACCTACCGGGGTGGTCTCGGTCGGCAGGCGGAAGAAGATGCCCGAGCTGCGCAGACTGCGCCGTCCACGGGTGCGGAAAGTCGTACGGATGGAGGGCACGTAGTTTACAGCGGCGGGGGGATCTCGCCCGATGATGCGGTACGCTCACGTGTGCCTAGTATTACGCAACTGCGCTTGCTCAATGTTATGTTCGGTTTTGTCCGCGAACTCGTCAACGGTCGCATTAGTGGCTTTGATTCATACAAGGTGCAGCGCGCAATCGAATTCAACCACAATCTTCAAGCAACAAACTTTCCCGTGACCGATGCGCTCTACAAAGCATTTAAGGACTACGTTGCGACGCGAACTTCGGTGAAGGTTACGCCTGCTCAACTCGACCGCAATCGCGATTACATTCAGCGCCAGTTGCGGCATGAGGTTATTACTGCGGCATACGGCACCGTCACCGCACAACGCGTGCTCGTCGCAGATGATCCGCAAACGTTGAAGGCGATTGAAGTCTTGCCGCGCGCCCGCGACCTCGCCATGAATGCAACGCGCGGACGCACATCCTCGCCAGGGCAAACGCATCTAAATTTATTCAAAACAGGTGATCTTGCTCCACTTTAACCCTCACAC
>JACCTF010000369.1 GCA_013812565.1 Pyrinomonadaceae bacterium
CGTTACAGATGTTGTCGAAGCAGCCAGAGCACAGAGGGCCAATTGCCTGCTTCATTTTTCGCTTGGATGCGATCATTTTGTAATCGTTATGCGCAAATATTTAGCGTATTCAGTTCGGACGATCATAGGGGGCGGGTATTGTGAGCAACGAGATGGCAGTCGAGCAGGAGATTGTCAAAAGCGGCGCGGAGAAGCGTAGGCGCGATGCGCGTGCGCGTTGGTGGCGTCGGTGCGGATCAAAGCGACGCGGGTTCTGGTACGAGGATGCACATGGAAAGCGCATCACCGATGAAGATAATCTTCAGCGCATCAAGTCGCTGGTGATTCCGCCAGCGTGGACCGAAGTACGTGTCGCGCCTTCTCCGCGTAGTTCGCTGCAAGCTATCGGCATCGACACCAGCGGGCGTGTGCAGCGTATCTACCACTCGACGTTTGTCGCCAAGAGGCAGCGGTACAAGTTCGAAAAGATCGAACGCTTCGGCGAATACCTGGCCTTGTTACGTCGGAACACTAACGAACACATTACGCTTGAAGGTTTGCCGCGCGAACGAGTGCTCGCCGTAATCGTTCGTTTAATTAACGACCTTTATTTTCGCGTCGGTTCCGAGGAGAGCGTTAAGCGGTATCGTACTTATGGCGTGACGACCCTGCGCAACCGTCATTTGGAGATTAAGCGCGACGGCCGTTTGATCTTCAGTTTCGTCGGCAAACATCACATCCCGCACCGGCGTCTGCTGGTTGATGAAGATCTCGCGATGTTGATGCGCGACATCAAGACCGTCGGCGGATCGCGCCTCTTTAACTATCTCGACACGGACGGCCGCGCCCGCCCCGTTACCCCGCGCGATGTTAATGAGTACATCAAAGCGGCGACCGGCCCGGAGTTCTCCGCAAAAGATTTTCGCACCTGGGGCGGGACGCTGCTCGCGGCCATAGAGCTTGCGGAATTGGGCCGGGCTGAAAATGAAAAGCAGGCCAAGCGCAACATCGTTCGTGCCGTCCAGAAAGTGGCCGACCGATTGGGCAATACGCCGACCGTGTGCCGCGGTTCTTACATCCATCCGCTCGTGATCAAACGCTACATACAAGGCCACACGCTCGACGAGTTTCGTCCCCGAAAGTCGCGCTTCATCCGCCGCAACCAGCCTGAGTACGAAGTGGAAGAATTGGCTTTAATGAGATTGCTTCGCGCGGAAGTGGCGAAGAATAATGAGAAGTCAGGAGACAGGAGACGGAATTCAGAAGTCAAGAGTCAGGAGACAGAATAAAAGGGGACGCTAAATGTTTCATCCTGACTCCTGTCCTCAGTATTCCTCTTCCGATCTGTTCTCATCTTCTGACTTGTCAGCTCGCACTTTCTTAAATTTCTTCTTCCTTCGCCCGCCGTGGTCGGTGCCTTTGAGCGACGCGAGCGGCCACAAGCGATGTTCAACCTCGGCAAGCCCGGCGCCAACCACGGCGGCAACAACCTCTTCAGACGATTTGTAACACGGCGCGGCTTCATCGAGCGGCACGCGCCCGTCATCGTTTACGAGAATTCCGGCGGCGCGGTATTCATCATCAATCGCTCTTTGCGACAAGCGCCGTAGTGCCTCGCCGCGCGAGAGACGACGGCCTGCGCCGTGATTAACTGAGAATCCGGCTTTCACCGCGCCAGCGAGCGGGCGCAAGATGTAGCTCCAATCCTTGTTGCTTCCGGGGATTAAAATCGGATGCCCGCTTGCTTCCCAGATCGTGCCTTGAAGCGCCGGATGCCCGGCTGGGAAAGCCCGCGTTGCGCCTTTGCGGTGAACCCACACTTCGCCAAACTCCGGGTGCTGCTCCCGCTGAACCAGATTGTGGCTAATCTCATAAATCAGTTCGAGGTCTTCGCGAAAGACTTCGCGGAAAGCTTCGGCGATCTGCTCGAAGATGATCAGGCGGTTGAGAATCGCAAAGTTGCCACCGGCGGCCACGGCATTCAGATAGTCTCGATAATGAATGGAGTCCGGCGTGAAATAGCCAAGGTCAATGTCAGTGATTTGATCCGGCTTCTCAGCGCGCGCCACCTCAAAATAGTTGGTCGCCATGCCATGACCGAAGCCGCGACTTCCGGTGTGGACTTGCACAAACATTGTACCGGTCTGTTCTGAGCGTTGCAGCTCGATGAAGTGGTTGCCACCGCCGAGGCTGCCGAGTTGATTCAACCCGCGCTCAGGCCGCCCTTTACCACCCCACGGA
Organism: Pyrinomonadaceae bacterium; assembly: GCA_013812565.1. Lineage (GTDB taxonomy): Bacteria > Acidobacteriota > Blastocatellia > Pyrinomonadales > Pyrinomonadaceae > JACCTF01. The sequence goes on from JACCTF010000369.1 coordinate 2,221, forward strand.
ATTCGCCAACCATCATCGACCGGAATGCGATGGCGTTCGGCGCGACTGCGATCAAACGTCGCGCCATATTTTTCAACATAGTATTCCGCCCCGCCGCGCACCAATTCATTAAATTCACGCTCCTCTACTTTGCCCAGCCGGTGGCTCTTCCCGCCCGCGCCCATCTCAACGCGCCGCATCACAGCTTTGTTAAATTGCAGACGCTTCTCCGGCGTCGCCCGCTCGACAGGAACTTCTGAACGCGCGCTCATCATCCCGCAGTTATGAACGAAAACACCGGCGTCCAAAGCGAAGTTGCCATATTCTGGAACGGTTAAACAGTAGACATCTGCCGTTTCGCCCAGTAATTCAGCGCGGACAACTTTGTGGTTGTAGATTGTCGGGGCAGCGGACTTGTCCCTAGCCCCGACATAAATCGCGCCACGCTCAGCACCCTGCTTGTAAAAGGGCATGAGAGAGGTTTTGGGAGTTAAGTGTTGTGCTTGGCGGTAGCGTCCATCGCGCAGCATAAATTCATGATCGGGCGTGCAGCGGATTTCTCTACCATTGTCCAACGTCACAAGCACCAATGAAGCATTTATGCGAGTCTTCTTCGCCGTCGCTTTTGTGATAACGATTTTATGCTCTGGGGAGAGCGCATACACAAACAGTTCTTCACCCTGTGCTGCTAATTCTTCTATCGGATGTGAGCGACCATCGACAAGCGGGATCAGCGTATCACCCGTGAAGCAACCAATATCGTAGCCCACCGGCCCCATCGCGACCGCGCCGCTTTCGGTTTCTGTGAGCAGCACGCAACCGACGGGCACGCCGTAGCCGTAGTGCGTGTCGGGCGTGATGACGACGAGCTTTACCCCAGGGAAGCGTGTGGCGTTGACGATCTGCCGGTAAAGGATGTCTTCGACTTCGGCGAGCAGCGACGGTGTGAGGAACAATCGAACAGGGACATCGCCGGTGTCTTCGGTTTGCAGGTTGTAATAACCCTCGTTAGTGAGCGTCGCATGTGTTTTCCAGTTGTTCGCGTTCTTCAAGACCTTCGCTACTTTGAGCGCTTGTGCGTCTGTTCTCTGTTGGGTCATTTACTGTCTCCACCTTGTAAATACAGGAGTTTGAATATATGTCGTTCGATTTGTTCATTAGGCACAAATTGTATATCGAAAACTGCTCGCCGAAGACCATATCGGTCTATAAACAGTCCCGGAAAGTTTACACTAGATTGGTG
>JACCTF010000393.1 GCA_013812565.1 Pyrinomonadaceae bacterium
TCACCTTCGCGCAGATCGAAAAAGTTTCTCGGACAATGCCCGCCATCACCGATCTGTGGTTGTCGGGTGGTGAACCCACACTGCGCCGCGACTTAACTGACATCATTGATCTGTTCGTCAACACCAACGGCGTGCGGCGCGTCATCATCCCGACCAACGGCCTTATAAAAGCGCGCGCCCTTGAGATTGTGGACCACGCGCTTTCGAAGCACGCGGCGCTTCACCTTTACTTGAACGTCGCGCTCGATGGTCACGGCCAGACGCATGACCGCATCCGGGGTGTGCCCGGTAATTGGGAGAAGACGCTTGCCTGTATCCGCGCGCTCTATCCGCTGAAGGAGCGATACGCCGACCGCTTCCGCTTGAATGTCAACACGGTTGTCTGCGCCGAAAATTACACCGAGATTGAAAAGCTTGCGGACTACGCGTGGGATCAACTCCGACTAGATGGTCACTACTTCAACATCATTCGCGGCGAGACCAAAGCGGGAGGCTCGATCAAACAAGTTCCGCCCGAAGCGTTGCCAAGCGTGTATGCGCACATCGCCGGGTTGACGAAGCGTTATGGTGACCGGATGTTCAGGGGTGACGACGTGGCAACGCGCTTTGTCAAAAACATTGCATACGTCGGCGCGATCACGACGCACTACCGCACGCAGCTTGCCAACTTCGAGCAGCCGAGCGCATGGGCCTTCCCTTGTACCGCAGGCGAAACGGCGGCAGTGATCGACTATAACGGCGACGTGCGCGCCTGCGAATTGCGCAAGTCTTTCGCCACCCTCGCTGATTATGGCTACGACTTCGGTGCCTTGTGGGCGGCAGAAGAACGGCAGCGGGAACTGAACCAGATTAACGGCGGCCGCGCTTGCTGGTGCACGCACGTCTGCTTCATTCACGATTCAATGAGGCATTCGCGCCGTGCGCTGCTGTACGGATTGCCGAAGAACTACATGGCGCGCACCGAGTGGTGAAGTGGCCGTGAGGTAATGAGTCAGCAACGGGCGAGTATGAATCGACTTCGAGGCATGTCATGGTTGACCGCGATGAAGAAGTGACGCGCAAGAGCGGTCTGATTTACGCCGCCGCGTTCTCGCTGGTATTTTCGGTTGGCTCTCTCTTGGGGGTCGGATGGGTGCTGGACCGCTGGCTTGGCACAGATCCCTGGTTCGCCGTCGCCGGGATTGTGCTCGGCGCGGTGGTGGGCTTTTATCAATTCATCCGCTTGGTCTCTAAAGTCTCATAACAGAGAGTACGGGGTACGAAGTTCGGAGTTGCTCTTTGGGCAACCTGGTTTGTTTAAAAACTTCGCACCGAGCTCCACACTCCGAACTATCAGTCACCCAACTCGACAGACGCGCTTGCCCGCGTGTAAAATCGCCTGTTTTATGACGAGCGAAGCAGCGGACAGTGTAAATCACAAAGAGTTTGCGGCGGAAGATACGACCCTGATGGAGCGCCGCATCTTTCGCAGCATGTGCTTGACGGTCGGACTGGCCGTTGTGCTAAGCGCGCTCATAGCTCCGTGGCGCGTGACAACGGGATTGCTGCTCGGCGGGGTGCTTTCGATCTTTAATCACCACTGGCTGCGAACATCGGTCGCCGCAGCGTTTGCTCCGTCCACGGCCGGCGGGAAACCTAACATCGGCGCTCTGCGGTTCGTCCTGCGATACATCGTTCTTGCTGCCGTAATCACTCTCGCTTACCTGTCAAATATCGCATCATTAACCGCAATGCTCGTTGGACTGTGTGCGTTTGTTGTTGCGGCTCTCGTAGAAGCTTTTATGCAGATGTACTTCATTGTTATTCATGGAAAGGGTAATTAAAGAATGTTCTTATTTCTAGCTCAGGAAAGTGGACATGCTGCCGGTGGGACAGCGCCGGCGGCGAGCCATGCGGAGGGAGCGGCCCACCACACGCCGCCGCTCGTTGAGTTTGTCAATCACTGGATCGGAGAGCCGGTTCATCAATTTCAAGTCAAATACACTCTGCCGTTGTGGGATCGCTTATTTGCGCGTTTCGACACCACTGCTGAAGATGTATTCGGACGATACACCGTCGAGAATGCAGTGCCGTGGTACACGGTGATGTTCATCCTCGCGTGCATCTTGAGCGTCGCGGTCATCTGGGTGCTCAAAGGACGTTTGTCGGAAGATGAACCAGGGAACGGCCAGCAGGTGTTGGAAGCCGGGGTGCTTGCGGTACGCAATCTTTTGGAAGACGTTGTCGGCCCACATGGTATGAAGTATTTCCCGATGGTCGCGACCTTCGGCGTGTTGATTTTGATCTCTAATCTGATGGGCTTCATTCCCGGATTGATGGCCCCGACGGCTTCGACCAGCGTGACTTATGCGCTCGGCATCACATCGTTTGTTTACTACAACTACATCGGCATCAGAGAGAACGGATTGTTCGGTCACCTGCGACACTTCGCCGGGCCTGTGCTGTTCATTGCACCCCTACTCTTCTGTATCGAGTTGATCAGCAACTTCATTCGTCCGTTGTCGCTCGGCACACGCTTGTTCGGCAACATGTTTGCTGACGAACAGGTGGTAGCGAACCTTGCAAATATATATCCTCCGTTCACGTACTTTATAGCAATTCTCTTGATGCCGCTCGGCTTGTTTGTGGCCTTGATCCAATCATTCATCTTTGTGTTTCTCTCACTCGTGTACATCAGCGAAGTGTCACACGCTCCGCACGATGAGCATGAGGCGCATGAAGCACCGCACGGTCACACCGACCGCGATGATGAAACCATTGCCGCGCCGGTGCCGGTTTAAGAGTTTTTACCCGAAGTCGCGCTTTGAGCGGTGCGGGCAAAACGCGCCCCATACGTTGAAGCGCCCGTCCGAAACGTTCTTCAAAGTAGTAGTGGAAATGCGCGAAGTAAGAAGACGATTTGCGACGACCGTTTATAGCTTACGCAGAGCTTGCATCGCTGGCGCGCCGTTGTAAGAG
>JACCTF010000394.1 GCA_013812565.1 Pyrinomonadaceae bacterium
CCCACAGCGCATTGGCGCTGGTGCGTGAAAAACGCTGTCCGGCTGATTGAAACACCGCCCATACAAAGCCTGAGCAATCAAAGGTTGTAGGCCCGGCCGCACCATAAACGTAGGACGCGCCCAAACGCAAATCTATTGCTGCCTGCAAAAGCTGGTTGAATTGCGAATATCGCCGCAGCGTTGTAGGCGGCTTTGGTTCTTCTTCAGCGAGCGAGACTATTAGGGGATCAGCAACGACCGGATCGTTTTCAAGTCGTGGCCTCTTAATTTCAGTGACAGCCGGAGCGGTGCTTACAATGGACGTGACGCGACGTTGACGAGTATCTTCGGATTGTGCGGTCACAATAGTAGAGAGCAGGCCGGAGGCAATACATATAGCGAGAGTGTAGAGAAACGTTTTAGAAAGAAACATAAGTGAGATTAGAAAGGTCTTTAGTGAGATTATCGCTTTCAAGATACAGCAGGGAGTTGGGGCTGAACCAAGGCATTCTATGGTCGAAGAAACGGACCGGCAACAATCAATGTGACTGTTCCATGACGAGTCACTCAGCACCAGCGCGTTGTGATTGAAAGTAAAGCATAAACTTGACTATGCTTATGGGCATTGAAATGTTTAATGGAACTATGTATCCATTTTGGGGGGACCTTTCAGTCATTTTGACCACCTTATTGTTTTGCCATAAAAGGAAAACATCAACAAACGAGCAAAGATGAACAAAATTCTTTAACTCTTTGCCGAATTTTTGCCGATAAGTTTTAGTGGTCAATAAAAGGTGTTGACAACCGTTAGCAATGCAAGCGAATCTTAAAATGAACTCACCCCCAATAACGTTTACGCTCCAATGGTAAAAGTGATTATGAAAGAAAGCCCAATTCTCTTTAAGCTCTTCTTGATGATAGTCTTGGCTGCCCCGGCCTCGGCGCAAACGCCGTCTACTACTTCGGCACAGCTTACGCGCCCGCGAACCGTGAGCTTGACACCACAACAGCAGCCGATTACAAAGACCGCTACTCCTCAACCCACACCGGCTACTCCGGTCGCTAGTCCGACAACGGTTGCTACACCGCTTCCCGTCGCAAAGCCATCAATTGCACCCGGCGGATCGTCTGCACCACCAAGCACGTCCACGACGCAAACGCCCGTTGCTCCATTGATCGTGCCTTCCGTTTCTAACCCTGTATCAAACGCTGCGTGGCTGCCGCCGATACGTCCGCTTTCCTTCGACAAAGCGCGTACCCGGATTGCTGAAGCAAAACGCTTGTTCCGCACGCGTCCGCAACTGACCACGTACACTGCCTCAACTGCGCCGGTCGGGCCGACCGCAGGGTCAAACACCCTACCAACAACAACGCCAACGACAATGCCAACTGCGGCTCCCAACCCAGCGCTCTACTTTGTAACGCTTGCCGCCGCAGATGCTGAATCAGGGCAGATACATTTGTTGACAGTGCCAAAACAGACATTCTTGACGCCGAACGCCGAGGTCGGGCTGACAACATCACTCGGCGCTCAGGTACGTTTGCGCGTGCTGCGGCCCAACTATGTCAACACTGCGGTTGCGATCTTCGACAACACCGGGCGCTCGCTTGCTCCTCTCGTGGTTGAGTATCCGATCGAGAAGTATGGCAGATTCCGCGAGATAGCCTATTACACTTCAGCACATCCGGCACTGCTCACACCGGAGGTGGTGAAGAGCGGGCAAGCATATGTGCGCACGATGCTTGATCTCGCCGCGAAACGTTTGCGCGACAAAGGCGTTTTGATCTCGCCGCAAATCATTGATATAGCTGAAAGGCTCTGCGTCGTCGAGCACACCGATCATGATCGTTTCCGACGCGAGAACCGCCGTACACTCTATGAAGAGGTGTTCGCGCTCTACTCTTTAAACGAACTAGATACTTATCGCTACTCGGTGAGCACAGCCGGAGCGGGCGGCATGGTGCAAATGATCCCGTGGGCCTACCAAATGCTGCGGCAGAGACATCCGGGCGTCGGACTCAACCCCGATTTCGTGCTCGGCATGCGCAATCACGGCAACGCTCTGGAAGCGATGCTTCTCTATATGCAAGGCACATGGAATGATCTAGTGCGGAATCCAGATATAACTGAAGCCCTCGCGACAGGCACGGCGACGCAAGCGGAACTGGTTGCCGCCGGATATAACTCAAACGCTGCGCGCTTGCCTTCTTACATTCGCCGTGGCGGTGATGCATGGCGCACGCTCATACCGCGCGAGACGCAGATGTATTTGCAGATCTACAAATCGCTTGAGAGCCTTGTGCCGATCAAGGCGCGCGGATAGCGCCGATTACTTCGAAGAAAGTTTCGCTTTGAGCATAAAGACCTCAGCCAAAAGGCTGGGATCTTTTTGTTCTTAAATGGTTTTTAGGAATTTGGTGTGCCCTGCAAGGGCTGTATTCAATAGCCGGTGGTAATACCACACCGGACTCTGGTGCCGTCACAGTTTCGACCATGCTGAGGTTCGCAGTAACCAAAACAGATGTGACCCTTTCAGGGTCAGACGTGGTTTCGATAGGAAGCATTCCGTAGGTTGTCACTCATGGCTTGTGAATCGATCCCCTCGGGGATAGTTACCTAACACCCTCTTTGGGTGTTGACGGCTCGCCGTGCCTAATGTATAAGCCGAGCTGTCACCTCGCCATTATCAAACTGTGCGCCGCTTCAATCAACGGCTGTGGCCGCTGCTTTTACGTTCAACCGGGTCAGTGTATGAGCCAGCAAACAGTTCCATCGGCTTTAGCTCCTCCGTATACTTTTATCTACGAAAGACTTCGGCAGAGCCGGGTTATTCCGTTCCTCGGATCGGGAGCGTCGCTCGGTGGGCGCGAGTCGGGCATGAAGTGGAAGAAAGGTGTGGCGACTTGCTTGCCGACCGCAGGCGAGCTGGCGCATCACCTCGCGGGGATGACAGAGTTTCCACCGAACGAGCCGCTCGATTTGGCGAAGGTAGCGCAATACTACAACGTCGTAACCGGGCGTGAAGCGTTGAACGAGGAACTGCGCAGCATCTTCAACTGCGACTACCCGCTCACTTCGCTTCACACCTTCCTTGCCCAAGTCGATGCGCCGCTGTTGATCGTCACCACCAACTACGATGACTTGATCGAGCGCGCCTTCGTCGCCAAAGGCCGTCCATACGATGTGGTGATTCATTCGACTGACGCAGGCCTCGGCGACCAACTCCTGTGGCAGCAGCATGACGCGGCCACGCCACGCGAAGTCAACCCCAACAAGCTGGACCTTGATCTGCAAAAGGCTACGGTGATCTACAAAATGCACGGCGCGGTGGATCGCCACGAGGCGACACGCGACCAGTATGTGATCACCGAAGACGACTACATAGACTTTCTCGCGCGCATGACCAAGAACAAAGCCGTCCCGGCCGTCTTCGCCGAACCGTTTCAGACCAGGCACTTCCTGTTTCTTGGCTATAGCCTGCGCGACTGGAATTTGCGCGTCGTCTTAAACCGCATCGAGCGTGACGCGCGGCGACGTAAGAGCATTAAGTCCTGGGCCATTCAGTACAACCCGTCGCCCTTAGAGCAACGCTTCTGGCAAGAGCACGGCGTGGAGGTCTACGACAAACTGCTTGACGAGTTTGTTCAAGAACTCTCCACACGTTAGGAAAGTGAAAGAGCAAGGCAAAGATGGTGAGATCAACTGCTGAGCGCCGTTCGCCATATAAAGGCCTGATCCCCTACAACGAAGCCGATGCGCCCTTCTTCTTCGGGCGCGAGAAGGAGACGCGGTTGATCACCGCCAACCTGTTTGCCTCCTCGCTCACGCTCTTGTACGGCGCGAGCGGCGTCGGCAAGTCTTCCGTTCTCCGCGCTGGGGTCGCTCATGAGTTGCGACAGCGCGATGATCTGCTCG
>JACCTF010000423.1 GCA_013812565.1 Pyrinomonadaceae bacterium
CGCCCACTTTATGTAATGAAACTAACTTGTTACATGCCCATGCCGCCGCCCATACCGCCACCGCCAGGCATGGCCGGAGCCTTATCATCGTCAGGAAGCTCTGACACAAGCGCCTCGGTCGTGAGCATCAAACCAGCAATGGATGCTGCGTTTTGCAGCGCAGTACGAGTAACCTTCGCCGGATCGATGACGCCGGCTTTAACCAGGTCTTCGAACTGCTCGGTTGCAGCATTGAAGCCAGCGTTTTCATTCTTCTCGGCGCGAACACGCTCAACGATGACTGCGCCTTCTTTGCCGGCATTCTGCGCGATCTGACGCAGCGGTTCTTCCAACGCGCGTCGAACGATGTTAACGCCAATCTGTTCGTCTTGATCCACATCGTCGCCTCCGCCGACGCGGAACTTATCAAGCACTCTGGCTGCACGCACCAGCGCAACACCACCACCGGGTACAATGCCTTCTTCGACCGCTGCACGAGTCGCGTGCATCGCATCCTCAACGCGCGCCTTCTTCTCCTTTAGTTCGGTCTCGGTCGCCGCGCCGACTTTGATTATGGCAACGCCGCCGACGAGCTTCGCTAAACGCTCTTGAAGTTTCTCGCGGTCGTAGTCAGATGTGGTGTCCTCGACTTGAGCGCGCAGAGTCTTAACGCGACCCTCAATGTCCTGCTGCTTGCCTCCGCCTTCGACAATCGTCGTGTTGTCTTTATCGACGACGACCTTCTTCGCGCGACCTAAGTCATCCATCTGAACGTTCTCGAGCTTGATGCCGAGGTCCTCGCTGATGACTTTGCCGCCGGTCAGAACAGCAATGTCTTCGAGCATCGCTTTGCGGCGATCACCGAAGCCCGGAGCCTTCACCGCTACGACATTCAGCGTGCCGCGCAGCTTGTTGACGACCAAAGTCGCGAGCGCTTCGCCTTCCACATCTTCAGAGATAATCACGAACGGCTTGCCCATCTTGGCGACCTGCTCAAGCAGCGGCAGAAGATCCTTCATCGAGCTGATCTTCTTTTCGTTGATTAGAATAAGCGGATTATCGAGCACCGATTCCATGCGTTCCGGATCGGTGACGAAGTACGGGGAGAGGTAACCACGGTCGAACTGCATACCTTCTACCACATCAAGCTCGGTCAGCATCGTCTTCGATTCTTCGACGGTGATGACGCCGTCTTTACCGACCTTGTCCATCGCTTGAGCAATCAGCTCGCCAATAGTCCGGTCGCCATTCGCCGAGATGGTGCCGACCTGAGCGATAGCATCGCCCTTAACCGGCTTGGAGAGGCGCTTGATCTCCTCCACAGCCTGCTCGACTGCTTTATCAATACCGCGCTTGAGAGCCATCGGGTTTGCGCCGGCGGCAACGGTCTTTACGCCCTCGCGGAATATAGCTTGCGCGAGCACGGTTGCCGTGGTGGTGCCGTCGCCCGCAACGTCTGAGGTTCTGGAAGCAACCTCGCGCACCATCTGCGCGCCCATATTCTCGCACGAGTCTTTCAGCTCAATCTCTTTTGCAACCGTCACGCCGTCTTTGGTGATGGTTGGTGAACCAAACTTCTTATCAAGAACTACGTTCCGGCCTTTTGGGCCAAGCGTAATTTTAACCGCATCCGCGAGTTTGTTAATGCCGCGTAAAATAGCTGCGCGCGACTCTTCACCATGAATTACTTGTTTTGCCATTATCTTATTTTCTCCTTCGACCAATTATGCATACTGTTATTGCAAACAGCAGCAGCGCGTTTAAATACTACTTGCCAGCTTTTTTGCCGCCTGAACCGGTTACCGATCCGGTGCCGCTGCCTGATCCGGCCGCTGCTCCACTGCGCTCAATAACACCGAGTATCTCCTCTTCGCGCATAATCAAGAACTCTTCATTATCTAACCTGATTTCAGAGCCACTATACTTGCCGAACAACACGCGATCACCAACTTTTAAGTCGGGTGCCTGTCGCCCACCATCAGTCTTGTACTTGCCCTCGCCGACAGCAATCACCTCTCCTTCTTGAGGCTTTTCTTTGGCCGTGTCAGGGATGATGATGCCGCCACGCATCTGCTCGGATTCCTCGATGCGGCGTACGATTACGCGATCCTGTAAAGGTCTAATGTTTGTAGCCATATTGCTCCTTCCTGTTTCAGTTGAAAATCATTGTTAAGGTTGGTAACACCAGTAATTATATGAGGTGCTTTGGGGAATCATCACCTGGAGTGGCATCGAACGCGCAACGTGATCCAGCAATTATGGCGGTTCGAAGTAATATCAGTTTTTAGCACTCTCCCGTGACGAGTGCTAAAAATATAATACCGGCTCAACGGTTGTCAACTACAGGGGAAGAAGGCGCTTTGTGTGGTGAAGCGGACGTCAACGTGAACGCAGGCGGGCAGGACTAACGACTTGATCCTGGATGCGGTAAGCGGCAACACGCTTGGAGAGTGTGTTGCGATGAACGCCAAGCGTGACAGCCGTGCGCGACAGGTTATCACGATGGCGGACCAGCGCCTTCTGAATATAGAGCTTTTCAAATTCGGCAAGAGCTTCGTCAAGCAAAATACGACCGTCAAGCATTTCATCAATCAAAACTTCAAGGCGCGCACGCATCTGCATAAGAATCTCCATCGAACTACGCAAGGGTATGAGGGAGCGGTGGAAAATTTTAGATTTGCGATTGTCGATTTGCGATTGGAAAAGGTGATTTCACGTTATCCTCTGACAGGCAAATTGAGAATTGAAAATCGCAAATTCTACTAATCAGGTGCTGGTGATCAAAGTTCGCTACCAGTGAGCATTCTGTAAGCTTCCAGGTAGCGCGTAGTGGTAGTTGCGGCTACCGCGGGCGGAAGCGGGGGTGCTGGTGGTTGCTTATCCCACTGAAGCGTTTCAAGATAGTCGCGTACAAACTGCTTGTCGAAGGAACGTTGCGCGCGACCGGGTTGGTACTGATCAGCGGGCCAGAAACGCGAGGAGTCCGGCGTCAGCACTTCATCGATCAAGAGTATGTGGCCGTCTCTGTCTTGACCAAACTCAAACTTTGTATCGGCGATTATAATACCTCGCCGGCGAGCATAACCTGCCGCTTCTTTATAAAGCTGAAGCGCAGCATCGCGCAGAAACCGGGTGACTTCAGCGCCGACAAAATGGGTCATCTCGGCTTCGCTGATATTTTCATCATGTCCCGTTGCAGCTTTGGTGGCCGGAGTGAAAATCGGCTCCGGAAGTTCATCTGCTTCACGAAGACCCTCTTGCAAACGGTGGCCGCAAACTCCACCGGTGCGCTGGTAATCTTTCCACCCCGACCCGGCAAGGTATCCCCGGACAACGCATTCAACAGGGAACACGTGCGTTCGCCGCACATACATCGAGCGCCCAGCTAAGTTCGTAACCTCATGCCGGATGACATTCGGCATCTCTTCGAGTTTCGTCGATATAAGATGGTGCGGAACAATGTGGCGCAACCTTTTGAACCAAAATTCGGAAAGCGCAGTTAATACCTCACCCTTGCGCTCAATCGCTGTCGGCAGAACGCAATCAAAAGCGGAGAGGCGATCCGTTGCAACAATCAGAAGATGATCTTCGTCGATCTTATACACGTCGCGCACCTTGCCACGTTGAACAAGTTGCAAGTTGTGGAGAGATGTTTCGACTACGGGGACAGCGTTGCTCATGCTCGATCCCTCGACGTGTTGAGTCGTGGTTATTGGTTCTGATGGTATGAGAAAGCGGACGAGATTTTGCGCGTGCGTTGCGTCTATTGTCAAGGTTGAGAAGCTCTATTGCCGGTTCTCAAATCAGCATTTGCAATCAAGCAACCTGGCACCCGGCTCGCCTAGTCGATGCTTGAGGTCGAAGCACTGTGCTGTTATAGTCTGACGCGCTTTATAGTTAAAGAGAAGATTGTTCTGCTGCTAAGTGGCAGGAAACGGGCATGTTCTGTAGTGAGGCTTTGCCGGTGACAACAATGACGAAAACCGCTAACAAATTGCAGTCGAGAGACGCAGCCGAAGACAGTGTGTCAGGGGCGAGCGATCATAAGACAAGCCTTCTCGTCATCGAAGATGACGAGAACATCCTGACGGCAATCAGCGAGTATTTCTCACGTATGGGTTATAGCGTGCGCACGGCGGAAGATGGACTTGCCGGAGTGCAATCTGCGTTGCATGACCGTCCCGATGCAATCGTGCTCGACTTGATGCTGCCGAAAATGGACGGTCTTGCCGTCTGCCGCGAACTACGCGAGAAAGCTTCTTACATCCCGATTCTAATGCTTACGGCCAAGGACGACGTCGTTGACAAAGTGCTTGGTTTAGAGATGGGCGCGGATGATTACATCACAAAGCCTTTCAGTTTGCGTGAGCTGGAGGCGCGCATCAAATCAGTGTTGCGTCGCGCCCGCGCCGCGGCGCGCGTTGAGGGCACTGATGACGAAGCGCCGATTGTGCGCGGGAAATTGCGCATTGATCCGGCCAAGCGTGAGGTAACTGTCGGCGACCGCCAAGTTGAGTTAACGCCGAAGGAGTTTGATTTGCTACGCTTGTTTGCCACGAACCCAGGCCGCGTCTTTCCACGAAAATATCTTTTGGAGAAAATCTGGGATTACTCTTACGAAGGTTACGACCGCACGATCGATTCACACATTAATCGTCTCCGCGCCAAGATCGAGGAAAACCCTGAAAATCCACTGATGGTGATAACGGTCTGGGGCATCGGTTACAAGTTCAACGACGAACAGTAAATTTCGCTCAAAGTTTAAGGTTCAAAGTTCAAAGCTTATGTGCGACTTTGAACCTTAAACTTTGAACCTTAAATTTGGGTTATGCCTTTTCAACTTCGTTCAGACTTCCAACCCCAAGGCGATCAACCGCAAGCCATCGAGACGCTAATGCGTGGTCTCAATGAAGGATCGAAAGATCAAGTGCTGCTTGGTATCACCGGAAGCGGCAAGACCTTCTCTATCGCCAGCGTGATTAATCGCACGCAGCGCCCCGCCCTCGTCATTGCCCATAACAAAACGCTCGCCGCGCAGTTATATCAGGAGTTCAAAAACTTCTTTCCTGAAAACTCCGTCGAGTACTTTGTCTCTTACTACGACTACTATCAGCCAGAAGCTTATGTTCCTGCTTCCGACACATACATCGAGAAGGAAGCGACGATCAACGATGAGATCGACCGGTTGCGACTTTCCGCGACGCGCTCTTTGTTCGAGCGCCGCGATGTGATTGTGGTCGCCAGCGTTTCCTGCATCTACGGCCTCGGCGACCCGGATGCCTATTACGGGATGCTGCTGTTTATCGAGCCGGGGATGCGCATCACGCGCGAAGCCTTGTTGCAGAAGCTCGTCGAATTGCAGTACGAACGTTCAGACGTCGAGTTCGGGCGCGGAAGTTTTCGCGTGCGTGGCGATACTGTAGAAGTTTACCCAAGCTACCAAGATCAAGCTTATCGCATCGAGTTATGGGGCGATGAAATTGATGCCATTTCAACAATCGATCCGCTGCTCGGCGAAGTTTTGCAGAAGCACACGTCGCGCCTTCCCATCTATCCGAAGACGCACTACGTGATGTCGAAGGCGACGGTCAAGAAGGCGATCAAAACGATTCGCGAGGAGCTTGAGTGGTGGGAGCCGAAGCTGATCGCGGAAGGCAAACTCGTCGAATCGCAGCGCCTTCATCAACGTACGATGTATGACCTTGAGATGATCAAGGAGATGGGCTTCTGCCGTGGGATTGAAAACTATTCGCGCCATTTAACCGGCAAGAATCCGGGTGAGCCGCCGCCGACGCTGCTCGATTATCTGCCGCGCGACACGATGGTCATCGTCGATGAATCGCACCAAACAATTCCGCAGGTTCGCGGCATGTTCAACGGCGATCAGTCGCGCAAACGGACTTTAGTTGAATACGGTTTTCGCCTTCCTTCCGCGCTTGATAATCGCCCGCTCAATTTCGCCGAGTTTGAAGGACGCATCGGACAAGTCGTCTACGTGTCGGCGACGCCCGGTCCATATGAGTTGACTAAAGCAGGCGGCGAAGTCATCGAGCAAATTATTCGCCCGACGGGCTTGCTTGACCCCGTAGTTGAAGTGCGTCCCGTGCGCGGCCAGATCGATAATCTGTTGGAGGAATGTCGTCAGCGCGCCGAACAGAACGAGCGCGTGCTGGTGACAACGCTCACAAAGAAGATGTCCGAGGACTTGACCGAATATTT
>JACCTF010000430.1 GCA_013812565.1 Pyrinomonadaceae bacterium
GTTGTTGAAGGAGAGTCGGGACAGTAATTAGGTCGGCGACGGCCAGCCCAAAGCAAATCAAGTGAGGACTTCTCTTCCCCGCGGTTCAGTAAAAGATACGCGAATTCAGCAAAATATCTGCCATCTAAGCGTGGTTGCCGTCAGTTCAGTGAAATTCCCGCGATGAAGGAAAAGTCGAGTCAATGTTAAAGTGTGCGGGTTTAATTTGGCTAACTTCATGTCAACACATTGCGGATCGTGAGGTGAACACTTTGCCCCTCATTCCACCAATCGATGATGTGGCGATCACGCATCCAGTTGAGTGCGTTCATCAGTTCTCGCTCATCTACTCCCAACATCACCTCTTTGAGATGTTGCTCCAAACTGATTTCCTTCTGCCCTTCCCCATCAAACAGGAATGACCATTCCTGTGCGGCTTGAAGGCTGTTGCCTGGATCAGCAGGGATCATGCCGAGCAACAACAGGTAGATGCGGCTCATCTGTGGGGTGACAGCGACGGCTTCTTCTGACGTAATTGCAGAGATTAACTCCTCATCAACTGCAATGCTGTTGCCTCGAAGTTGAGGTGGCAATTGATCTTTGTTGCGTGCTGTGTTCATTTATTCAAGATTTCCCAAGTATCTCAATTGTTCGCTCCTCATATATTTGTACCCAATAAATCTCCGCATTGTAAAACTACAGGCGGTTCTGCCTTTTGCCACAAATACATAATCATATTGACATGCACCAGCAATGCATCTAATCTTTCTTTATTCATGCCTATACTGGCTAAGGTGGCTAAACTACTTAAGCCACCTTAGCCAGCTAGGTTAATCAAAGTAGTTAAGCTAATAAGTTCAGCTGTGTGAAATACCCTTTGTGTTGATAGATTACTTCGAAACAACTTATGCCAAAGGTAATAGCTATCACAAACCAAAAAGGCGGAGTAGGTAAAAGCACGATAACACGTGAGCTATCGGCTATGTGCGCGCTACGCGGCTACAAAGTTCTGACGATTGATTGTGACCCTCAAGGAAGTTTGACGGCTTCGTGGCTAGACCCGGAGCAATGTGAACCGAACCTCGTTCACTGCCTTATCACTCCAGAGACGGCGAGAAAAGGCGCTCCTGGTAAGTTGCTTCCTCTAACGGCGGCTATCTTTGAAACGCCTATAGAACGATTGGATTTAGTAGGTGCAGACGTTCGACTCGCTCGATTTGAGCGCGAACCGGCGTCGGCGGTTCACCGGCTCCGCCAGCAAATCGCGGGTCATACAACCGACTACGATTTGGTGCTTTTGGACTGTGCGCCTAGTCTTGGTGATTTGCTCCATGCTGCTCTTTTCGCCGCCGATTACGCGCTGATTCCCTGCGCAGCACTTCACATGTCGCTGGAAGGATTGACGGAACTGGTTTATACGATCGGTGAGGTACGCCATGTTAATAAAAATCTTCAGATTCTGGGTTCAATTATTAACCTCTACAAACCTCGCCGCCTCGGGGCACAAGAAGCGCGGCGCGCCGTTGAGGAGATAAGTCACTTAGTCGGACCGATTTTCAACGTAAATCTTCATGACTTCGCAGAAGTAGCTGATGCCCACACGCGAAAACGTCCGGTGGTTGCTTTCGCCGGTAGCAGCAAAGCTGCGGAACAACTCTCGTTAATAACGGATGAATTTCTCACACGACTAGAATTACCGTTATCAATCGAGATTATTGAGCAAGGGTCTTCCGAAAGCGGCGAAGTCATCGCACAAGCGGTGGGCAAAGGCGCAGAGCAACCCTTTCAAAGAACAAAGACTTAAGAGCAAGCATGTAGTTTGACCAAGTTTATATTTTATGTCGAAACGCCCGAAAATAAGTATTCGCGACCCGAAGCAGCGTTACGGGTTGAACCATGCACAAGTCCCGCTTGTCGAGATGCCTCATGAGAGATGGAGGGCGGTTGAGGAGAGGATGGAGAACGCAGAGGCTGCTTCATTAACTTCTGGGCTGTCTGCCAAAGGTAGCAAAGGTAGCTTGGCCACCCAAGCTACCTTAGCCAGTAAAGGTAGCGAAGCTAGTACATCTTTCAAGGTCCTGACTGAGATTGCTATTACCAAAAACGATAAGAGCCAAACTATTCGCAGCTCGCTTTTGCAAGGTCGCACACGAGATGTGTGGCAATTTCTATTAGATACTGCCCGCACTACTCACGACCAAGATGCGGCACGTATCAAATTGTCACGTAAGGAAATTAAAGAGGGAACTGGCATCGGATCGTTTAACACCATCGACCAAGCCTTGATTGACCTTCAGAGCTTTGGGCTGCTCAAGGTGCATCCGTTATTCGGGTCGAACAAGGGGTATGAGTATGAATTGCTACGCTGGGACGACGAACCGGAAAGCGAGGTCACAGCACCGCAAGAGATCGCACAAGCACTCAAGGAGACGGCACAAGCAATAGAACAATCGGGCCTCGACAATTTAAGCGGCGACCAATTAAAAGAGTTAACTAGACTCACTCATACGGCACGTCGTCTCATGGCACACATATTAAAGTAACGGTTGAAGCTTTGAATTTCCTGGTTTTTCTAATAGCTCACTGCTACTACAAGATTTAGAGGCACACAGATGAGACTACTCCTTAGCTACAAACCCAACGTTTCGCTGCATGTTGAAGGAATGGCTAAGGCGGACCACAACATACGGTATGCTAAGGTTATTGATATTTTAGATTTGTGGTGTGTTGTGCGAGCAATTAGCATTATTAGGTAAGCTAACAGTTGAGGCAGCGAAGTAATAACTGTTTCAAGCAAATCAATTAGTCATTTTAGGTAAGCCTAATAGCATTATTAGGCAAGGCTATTGGCATTATTAGGAAAGTGGTTGTGGAGCGTCGACAATTGATTCTACTAACGGATACACCAGATATTGCATGTAAAACATGTGTACCCGTACATTTTGTGTATAGGGAGAGCTTTTCTACAATACCTGCACGATGCACAACCAATTAGTATTATTGGGAAAGGCTATTAGCGTGATCAGGAAACCAATCAGCATGATCAGGTAAGCCTAATAGCGCTGTTGGGAAAGGCTATTAGCATGAATAGGTAAGCCTAATAGCATTAATAGGAAAATACAGACGGGAACCAATTGTTGCAGCACAAAGGGTTTAGGCGAATCATATTAGCAAACCTTGCAAACAAATTGGCTGCTATATATGTATGTAAGTAAAGTAAATAAAAACATATATATAGAACTAGGAAAAACGTCCAGTGGGAGCGCAGATATGTCCATTAGAAAGAAGGGCAGCGAGAAGATTCAATTAGCTTCTCTTAACATCCGTAAAAGCGATAGCGAAGTTGGTGTTGATCAACACCAGAATGAAGGCCAACTGCAACAGGGAATTGCCGAGGGACCGTTAATCGCCCGCACGCACCGCGCTTTCGGTTTATTCCCGAGTGCGTTGCTGCTACTTGGATATGGCGAAACCGAGATCGTAAAGAACCGCTCCTTCACACAAACCCTCACGGACGATAAAGATAATGCCATTGAGCGTAAGCTTGAAATGATCACGGACAGCGAACTGGGACTGCCACGTGGTACCGACCCGCTCGTGCTAGGCGGACTTCTTACGCTGCTTTTCGAACGCGGCGAACAGACCAACGTGATCGTCTTCAGGAAGTCCGAGTTGCTCCACATACTGGGATGGGATAACACGACCGCCGCTCGGCATGACATCGAAGGCGCGTTGAAACGCTACTACGCGACGAGCTATCGCGGTGTGAACGTTTGGAGCAGCCAAACCGAGACGAAGCGGATCGAGGAAGAAAGGCGTTTGATCGTCGGCTATAAGTTCGTCGACGAACGAAAAACGAGATACTTGGTTGACAAAATAAAGGTGGATAAAGACGCGATAGCGAACGGACATCGACAGTTCACCCAAGTTTCGTTCAATCAAGAATTCTTGAACGATGTGCGCCGCTCTGGGGTCGCGATAGACTTCAAACTGTTACGCTCGCTACGTTCTCCGATCACCCGCCGCCTCTTCGAGTTAGTTAACCTACTTGCCGACGAAGGTAATCGAGATTTCGATTTTCAATTAAACCAACTTGCACACGAGCATCTCGGGCTCTCGCACAAAATCACGGCTCCGTCGCAGGTATGGGGCAAGATCGAACCGGCGTTTGCGAAACTCTCGGAGCGCGAAATTTTAGAAAGCTACGAACTGCGGAAGCCCACCCTGACGGTTCACGGTCGCATCGGCGAAGGTTATATTCCTCAGCGATTGCTGCCGCTACCGCCGCTCCCGTCAAATTTGATCGACCGCGAAACCTTGAAGAAGCGACTGCACGCTTTGGGCACTTACCCGAACCAGATCAACGCGCTCATCGAAGATTGTCCGGCGGAGCTTCTGGACAAAGCGGCGTACATCCTCGACTACGTGGAACAGGACAAACGCGAGAACGCCCGGCGACCGAAGCCGAAGCCGGAGTCTTATAGTTGGGGCGGCTGGGCGGCGAAGGAACTGCGTTATCTGATTAAGAA
>JACCTF010000431.1 GCA_013812565.1 Pyrinomonadaceae bacterium
GCGTTATTGACACTGTGGATGTTGTGAGCGATTGACGATATGCAACTTGCACGAGTCATCGGAACGGTTGTCGCGACGGTCAAGAACCAGTCGCTTGAGGGGCGCAAGTTGCTTGTTATTCAATCGCTGGATGCGCGTCTTGCACCGCAAGGCAAACCTTTGGTGGCGCTTGATGCAATCGGTGCCGGCACAGGTGAACTCGTCTTCTGGTGCCGTGGCAAGGAAGCAAGCTTTCCCTTTCACAGAGAAGATACGCCGACGGATTGCACGATCATAGCCATAGTCGATTCTGAAAAGCATGTCACCTTCAAGAGTGACAAGTGAACAGTGACAAGCGACAAGAAGAACAACATGTGTACAGCATGCGCAAACGCTTCGGCAAAGAGAAATAACTTCAGCGCCCCAATTTTTGGGATTGGCACACATCGCGCCTTCTTTGCCTTAATTTATTCCTTGTCTCTTGTCCCTTGTCCCTTCCTCTCATGATTTTGGCGCGGGTAGTGGGAAACGTCGTGGCGACGCAGAAGAACGAGCGCTATGCGAACGCGCGCGTAATGCTTTGCCAACCGGTAACTCTGGAAGGCGAAGCGACAGGTCAGACGCTGCTTGCGCTTGACTCGGTTGACGCGGGCGCGGGCGACCTGGTGCTGATTGTGCAGGAAGGTTGGAGCGCGTCTACAGCGGCCACTGGCACAGTGGGCGCAGCCATCGACGCGGCGATTGTGGGAGTCGTTGACCGCATTGATCTACTCAAAGAGGAACAACAGAAAGAAAGCAGATGAGTAGCGAGCAAGATCGAATTAGAATGATTGCTGGACGCATTGCGCGCCAGCTTTCGGAGAGCGGTGAGAGCAAAGCCGCACGCGGTGATAAAGAGGCCAATGTCGTCGGTCAGTTAACAGATCTGCGGATCGAACTCGCTGAGCTTCACAAGAAACTTGCGAACATTGAAACC
Organism: Pyrinomonadaceae bacterium; assembly: GCA_013812565.1. Lineage (GTDB taxonomy): Bacteria > Acidobacteriota > Blastocatellia > Pyrinomonadales > Pyrinomonadaceae > JACCTF01. The sequence goes on from JACCTF010000431.1 coordinate 956, forward strand.
CACGTCACACACGACGAAACATGCGTAGAAAACTATGAGCTTCGTGCGCCGCAACATAGCGAAGGGCGAAGGGAAGATAATCAGCCGAGTAAAAGCCTGCTCGTCGCTGAGAAACGCATGCCATTATCGAGCAGCACGTATATTCCAGTCGTAGCAAGAACACACGCGGGGCATCCGAGCGGGGAACGATTCGGGGTCGATGAAGCAGTATCTGAACTCGTCAACTTTTTCGAGCGGGAAGAGATCTGCAAACTAGAGCCGGGCAACAAGCCCTGCGATCATTGCGCGATGTGCAGCACGCGGGGATTCTAAAAATAGGAGTCAGAAAACAGGAGACAGAATAACCGGCAAAACCCGGTTTCATTCTGTCTCCTGTTTTTTGTCTTCTGACTTCTGACTTCTGGGTCGTCACTTCGTTCCGTTCTGGTTACGGCGTAGTGACTCGGAGTTGATGCGCGGTGCTTGGCGCGCGCCTTCTTCGGCTTTGAAGTACGGCTCTTCTTTAAAGCCATAGAGGTTGGCAAAGAGCACGGTCGGGAAGCTGCCGCGCGTGGTGTTGTAATCTTGAATCGCGGTGTTGTAGTCGTTACGTGCAACCGACAATCGATTCTCGGTGCCTACCACCTCATCCTGTAATTTCAGAAAGTTTTCGTTTGAACGCAGCACCGGGTAGTTCTCCTGTAGGGACAAAAGCCGCCCGATGGTTCCACCGAAACTGTTGTTAGCATTTATAATAGCTTCCTTCTGTTCGGGAGATCGGTCGCCGCCTTCGCCTTGTGGCGGTGCACCGGTGGCATTCAAGAGTTGTGAGCGCGCCTGTGCGATCTGTCCAAAAACCTCCTGCTCCTGTACGCCCGCGAGCTTCGCGGTTTCAACGAGGTTCCCGATTAAATCAGCGCGGCGCTGAAGTTGGTTTTCAACGCCTGCCCATTTTGCTCGCACGTTCTGCTGTTTGGCTTGCAGCGTGTTGTAGCCACAGCCACTCATCGTCACGGATACAAACGCCATGAACGCGAGCAATAACATCCTTCTTCTATTCATCATTGAGTTCTCCTTCTGAGTGCAGGGACAAGGGAAAAACATTCAGCCTCGTCATTAAATAATTATTGACTTCCGTGCGCATCAACTGCTTCGATGACGCGTTCGATCTGCCCAATATACGCGGCGAAGAGATTGTTAGCTTCCGTGTCGGTCAAAGGCTTCAAAGTGCGCTCGCGTAGTTCAAATATCCGCTCGAACGGTTCACCATCAATTTTAAGAAGCCGCACGGTGGCGCGCACGCAGTCACGTTTCAGCACCGGCGGTTCCACGCCTTTCAACATCAGGACGGCGGCAAACAAAACGGCGAAACTCGTTAGGCTGTCGCTCATCAGATTGTTTAGCTTCTCCGCTGACATGGAAGCAGAAATATATAGTCGGCGGAGCTGGATCAACTTGCTTCTGAATTCGTACTCGGTTTGATGGCGCAAATTCGCATCTGAAAATTGGAGCGATGCGAACGGGTCTTCGCCGTAGAGCACCTTGCGCGCCCGCTCCATCTGATGAAACTCAATCGGAAATACGTCAGCCGCATCGCGTAGTTCCTCAACCGTGAAATAGACAGGCAGCGGGTGACCTAGTCGCTGCCATTCACGCATCGGCGCTTGGGCCAAGCGTAAATCCTCGGGCGTGATGCGCCGCAAAGCGATCAATAGGTTGTAGTCTGAGCGCTGTGCGATGCGATCACCTGCGGCCGCCGATCCGTAGAGCACTACTGACGCAAGATTGTCGCCGTGCGTCGCGCGCAAATCTCCGATCAAATGATGAAACGCATCTTGTGCCACTGTGTTAGCCATCCGCTGTTACCTTGCTTAACGCTTAATGAAGAACCAATAACCTTTTGATGTTCGAAGTAACGCATGCTACAACGGCACGCGCCGCTTTGCAGCCAGTCAACTACCAACTGCCGCCCCCACCGCCGCCGCCCGCGTCGCCTCCACCACCACTGAAACCGCCAAAGCCCCCACCGCCTCCGCTTGAGCCGCCGAAGCCTCCGCCGCCCCAGCCGCTCGAATGATAACCTCCGCCGCCGCTGTTTAATAAAGTGTTAAGCAACAGCAGATTCAAGCAGCCGCCACCACCGCCACCGCCTCCCCTTCTGCTTGCAAGCAGCAGAAGCACCACAACTAGGATAATGAAAAGAAGTGTGCATCCCGAGATGCCGCCTCCGCTGCTGTCTCTCGCTCGACGGGGCTGTTCTGCCTCGCGTTGGGCAAAGCGCTGATCAATGCCTTCGATGTTAAAGCCGCGCTTCTCGGCGAGCGTCGCCACGAGAGTCTGCACGCCATACATCACCCCTTCGTTGTATTGATTCTGGCGAAAGTAGTCGCGCATACGGCGACCGATTGAACCTACTACGCTGTCCGGCAGATCGCCTTCAAGATGACGGCTAACCTGTGTAAAGTATTTGCGATCATCAACCGCGACGAGCAGCAGGACTCCGCCCTTCTCGCTTGACCCGATGCCCCAGCCGCGCATCACGGCCAGTGAGTAGTCGAAAATGTCTTGACCCCCGGTGGTCTTCACGGTCACAACCCCGAACTCTACATTTGCACGCTTGTCGAGGTTCGTGAGCATCGCCTCCATCTGTTTCTCTGTCGCCGGATCAATGATGCCCGCGTAGTCACTGACATGCCCGGTCGGATTCGGAAGCGGCGACTGCACGGCCTGCGCCTGTCCGACAACACTCGCGCCGCAGAGCACGCACACGAATACAGCAAGAAGAAAATGGCGACTGGTTTGCATTGAGAGCGAATGATACCAAAGCAGACGGGAAGTCAAAAGCAAGCGCGGGTCAAGTAACCTCACAAACGCTCTCCGGCACCCAACTCGTTCATCCTTCAATCAGTTGGTTCAGCAAGTAGAAAAGTGCGACTCCGACAAAGACGACGGCCGGAACCAAAGGATTCTTCTCTTCGGCGTGATTAACTTCTGGAATTAGATCGCTGGCCGCAACATAAAGCGTGACGC
>JACCTF010000473.1 GCA_013812565.1 Pyrinomonadaceae bacterium
CTCCGGTGCCGTTGAAAGCGATGGGCCGCTTCTCTCACGAAGCCATTGCGGTAGACCCGGCGACCAACTACATCTACGAAACCGAGGATGCTAACCCTTCAGGGTTCTACCGTTTTATTCCGAGCGAACGGGGCGTGCCCGGTCAGCCAAACCAACCGGCCAACCTCGGCGCAGGCGGGAGTCTACAGATGCTCGCAGTCAAAAACGTCCGTCGGTACGACACCAGAAGAGGTCAACAAGCGGGCCAGCCGTTGCAGACCATGTGGGTTGAGATAGACCACCCTGATCCGATTCTTGAGAACGGCGCTCTATCCGTGGTCAACCAAGGTCGCGCCAGGGGTGGCGCGGTTTTTGCCCGGCTCGAAGGCTGCTGGTACGGCGACGGCAGCGTCTTCATCGTCTCGACCAGCGGCGGCAATATTGGACGAGGACAAGTTTGGCAGTACACGCCTGATGGTAATTCTGATGGCACTCTCACGCTAATCTTCGAGTCGCCGGACGCTAACATATTGGATTCTCCCGATAACATCTGTGTCAGTCCGCGTGGCGGCCTTGTGCTGTGTGAAGACGGCAGCGGCGAGGAGTTCGTGCATGGCCTTACCCGCGAAGGACAAATCTTCAAGTTCGCGAAGAACATCGTGGTTGGTCAAGAAGGAAGCGAGTTCGCCGGTGCGACCTTCAGCCCCGACGGCCAGACGCTGTTTGTAAACATACAGGGCCCCGGTCATACGTATGCCATCTGGCCGGAGAGCGGGCGCGCCTGGTCGGACGGTGCTCTGTAAAAGAGATAACGCAACACTACGAATCAAGAAAGGGGCGTCCTTCCTACGGACGCCCCTTTCTATTTCGGTGTGGCCTGATTCTTACGCTTACGCCCCTGACAGTTCGGCGAGAGAACTGCGGGCATAATTTACAAGGAATTAAGATTTATCTCACCTCGAATTTAGATTCCTCTTACCTTCTTGAAACACCGGCTTGCTACTCTGATTTTTCCATAGCTATTCCATCTCTTCGACGAAGAAACACGTTTCACAAGGAGGCTTCTATGAAAGCTGTACGCAAGGAGGAGATTGCAACGGGCGCGGGCGATACTTTTGAAGAAGTAATGACTAGACGTTTCGCCCGACGTTCGTTTCTGAAAGGCGCGCTAGCCGGAGCGCCTTTACTCGTTCTTAACCCTTTACAATCAGTTTCAACAGCTGAACCTTTAGGTTCAGCTGCCGCCGCTCACTCCAATGGGCTTACTTTTACTCCTATCAGCTTGAGCCGGACCGATGATGTCATTGTCCCGCCGGGGTATTCTTCCAAGGTGCTCTTGCGGTGGGGAGACCCGATCCTGCCTGGCGCTCCACAATTTTACATAAACTCGCAGAGCGCTGAAAAACAAGCGCAGCAGTTCGGCTATAACTGCGACTTCGTCGGTTTCTTCCCGCTTCCGCGGTTCCGCTCGAACAATTCCAATAGCGGGATTCTCGCAGTCAACCATGAATACACTAATCCGGAACTCATGTTCCCGGGGTATAGTGCGAATAATCCGACCGAGGATCAGGTAAACATTGAAATCGCCGCCCACGGTTTGTCCTTTGCCGCAATTCGTAACTATCCGCGAAGAGGATGGCACTTTGACATTGAATCTCCCGTCAACCGCAGGATCACCGGCGAGACGGAGATCGACATCACCGGCCCGGCGGCAGGACATCCGTGGATGCAGGTATCGTATGACCCTACCGGCGCTCACGTGCATGGCATGTTCAATAACTGCGGGGGTGGTAAGACCCCGTGGGGGACGATTCTCACCTGCGAGGAGAACTTCAACCAATACTTCGCTAACCGAAGCGCTGTAACAGACCCTGCTAAGCTTGCCAACCTCACCCGCTACGGTGTTACGGCAGGAGCGACCGAGCGGAAGTGGGAGCGGTTCCACTCGCGCTTTGACCTTGTCCAGGAGCCGAACGAATCGTATCGCTTCGGCTGGGTCGTAGAGATTGATCCCTATAACCCTGATTTTGTGCCGAAGAAGCGAACCGCGCTGGGGCGCACCAAACATGAAGCGGCCACGGTAGTCATTGCTCCCGATAGGAGGGTTGTGGTTTATGCGGGAGACGATGAGCGCTTTGAGTTTGTCTATAAGTTTGTGAGCAAAGGAACGTATGATCCTCGCAACCGAGAAGCAAACATCGGCCTTCTCGATGAGGGAACGCTTTATGTCGCAAAATTCAATGATGACGGCACAGGAGAGTGGCTGCCGCTTCTTCTTGGAGAAGGAAGGCTAACGGAAGAAGCATGGGAATCGCAGGCATACATTTTAATTAACACCCGTCTTGCCGCCACAGCAGTTGGTGCCACACGGATGGATCGCCCTGAAGATATCCAACCCAACCCCGTGACAGGGAAGATTTATGGTGCATTTACTAACAACACGCAGCGGGGAACAACGGGAAGACCCGGAGTTGATGAGCCTAACCCTCGCCCGGCAAACCGGCACGGGCACGTTATCGAGTGGACAGAGGCAGATAATGATCCTAGTGCAACCAGTTTTACGTGGGAGATCTTTATTCTGTGTGGTGACCCGAAGGTTAATCTCTTAACGGCTGAGCCAGACGCCCCGGTCGATACAGAGACGACCTACTACGCCGGGTTCTCCTCTGAAGATATTAGCCCGATTGCTTCGCCTGACAACGTCACTTTCGACGGGAAGGGAAACTTGTGGATCGCCTCTGACGGCTTACCAAACACCTTGCCGGGTCACGACGGTATCTTCGCCGTTCCGACAGAAGGAAGCGAGCGTGGGTATTTGCGCCAGTTTTTGAGCGCAGTTATCGGGAGTGAGGTGGCAAGCTTAGAATTGACGCCGAATGATCACACATTGTTTGCGAGCATCCAGCACCCGGGCGAAGGTAGCACGCTGGCTGCGCCATCGAGTACCTGGCCTGATAGGACGTTCCCGCGCCCCTCAGTTGTTGCCGTGACCAAGGATGGTATAGGGAGAAAACCGATAGGTTCCTGAAACTAACTTTGGAGGGGGCTAGCGAAGGGGTTAGCCCTCTCTAATTAGGTTTGAGCGAGAAGGTTTCCCTTTTTCTGTTAACTGGAAGTTAGCCACTGTCCATCTTCAACAACTTACTCACTCTCTAACTGTTCTTTAGCTTTCATCATCTCCCCCCTTTGTTCCTTGCTCATCATTGGATACCTCAGCTTCAAAGATTTGAGCGTTGATACAACCACCTCAGCAACCCCCGCGCTCGCTAACCATCGGTGTTCGGCCGGGATGATGTACCACGGAGCATGCTTGGTGCTGGTGTGGTTGAGCGCATCTTCATACGCCTTCATGTAATCATCCCAGTAGCCGCGTTCTTCGATGTCGCTCACCGAGAACTTCCACTTCTTTTCCGGTAACTCGATGCGCTCCAGCAAACGCTTGCGTTGACCCTCTTTCGAGATGTGCAGAAAGAACTTCAGCACCAGCGTGCCGTTATTTACCAGGTACTGCTCGAAGTTGTTGATCTCATCAAAGCGTCGCTTCCAGATGTTCTTTCCCTTTGCTTCCGCAGGAAGCTGCTGTTTTTTCAACCCTTCCGGATGAACACGAGTCACAAGCACTTCTTCGTAATACGAGCGATTAAAGATGGTGATGTGCCCGCGCTCCGGCAGATGCTTGACGAAGCGCCACAGATAGTCGTGCCCCAGTTCTTCGTCGGATGGTTCTTTGAAGTTATGAGCTTCACAGCCTTGCGGATCGACGTTCGACATCACGCTTTTGATGGTGCCGTCTTTGGCCGAGCCGTCCATCGCCTGAACGATGATCAGCAGAGCGTGAGACTCCTCAGCCAGCAGCATATCCTGGTGCTTCGCTAAAGTTTCAAAGCTCTGTTCTGTGCTGGATCGGGCCGCTTCTTCATTCTTGAAGTGAGCTGTGAAGCCGGGATCACGATCCTTGAGCCGTAAGCGTTTGCCAGGCGAGACAATAAAATCCTTCTGTTTCATAATCGCTTTCTCAATGCTCTGCGACGCTTCCAACTGATAAAAGTTTCTGCCGCTTACAGATTCTACGGAAACGGAGAGTATTCATCGAGTGATACTGAAGTTGGCAGCATCACCAGGCATGATTTTCACGGGTGACTGATTCGGTAATTTAACGGGGCGCGGCGTGTAATCGCGATTGAGCACAAAGGCTTTAATCAACTCAACTCGTTGGCAGATGCGGTTTTCGCTTGGTACCGATGCTGTCTTTTCGCAGCGCACAGTGATGGTCGCGATGGCGGCGGGCAGAGTGGCAGCAGGCAAACGCACCGCTGTACGAAAATATCCGCTGCGGTCAATGCGCAGACGCGCGTCGCCGAGGTCGGAGCGGTAGAGTTGTTCGTCACCGTTGACACGAACATCAAGGGCCAGCGCAGTTCCCTTCTGCTCGCCATACGCTTCAATGTACAAATAGTCGCGCGGGTCGGCAATCAATG